>NZ_RCWF01000001.1:300000-524442 GCF_003667345.1 Poseidonibacter antarcticus | reverse complement strand
AAGTATACATTGTGTGACTTTAACATTAAAATATCTTTTACTCAACATATAAGTTGAGTAATGAGTATATTAGATTAGGATTTATTTATAGATTTTATTTTATATATATTGATTACTCAGTTTTGCTGGTGGTTATAGAGAAGAGGAAATACCCAGTCCCATTTCGAACCTGGAAGTCAAGCTCTTCATCGCTGATAATACTGCAGGGTCCCCTTGTCGGAAACGTAGGTCACTGCCAGCTCTTGAGTATTTATTCAAATTAGCTTAGCTTTTTACACTTTTTTAGTGTTTTAAGCTAAGCTTTTTTTCTGCTTTTTTTGCCTTTCTTATTCTTGCTTTCTCTTTATTTAATTTCTATGTTCTAAATATTTCTTTATTTATAAGAATCTTTATTAAAATACATCCCAAGATTAAATCTCATAGCATATCTAGGTTTAAAATTATTTTCATCATTATAATAGTTTTCTGGAATAGCATCTACATATAACCAATTTTTTATGAAATGTCGATAACTAATTTTTAAACTATTTCTTTTAACCCGTAAATTTGTATCTATATTATCAATATAAGTTGAAAAACTATATGTTAAGTAGTTCTTTGAGTTGATTTCTTGACTTAAATATGATGAATTAATTATTTGGCTATCTCTACTTTCTTCTGAATGCCAATAATATTCTGTGTAGTTATGTATTGAATTATTATCGTTTAATTGTTTATCAAACCTCATATAAGAAGTTGATTCTAATTTATCTATAACTGACTCTTCTATTTTTTGTCCAATTGTATAATCAATATTAGAATAGATGTCTTCCCATGTTTTTAGTGCGGTTACTTTTACAAATGGATCTAGTTTACTTCCTAGTTTAACTCCTGATTTTACTTTTAACTTAATATCATCTTTTAATGTCTCATAAGATAAAGCTAAATTAAAATCATCATTTGTATTTGAATCATGGTTCTCAATAAAATCTTTATTTTCATCTATTTTATCACTTTCAAATACTAATCTAAATTTATCTTTTAGTTTTGGTAACTTTAACTTTAATTTTATTTTTTGATCGAAATTTACACTTCCATGTTGGTTTTGAAATGCCGAGAATTGAATCAATCCATAAGCTGATGAGTATTTTTCTATATCTAATTTTCTACTATCATCAACATAGTTATCTAAATTTGTTGACATAGCTATTATATAGTTATGTATATCTTTCCTATGATCATTTGTATTTGAAATGAATGTTTCTAAAAATGAATTATTTTCTCCTGCAAACAAATCAATTGTACTTAGCATAATTAAGGGTAATAATATTTTTTTCATAATTAATTGTACATCAGTATTGATTAATTATGCTACTTTTTATTTATATAAAACTTATAAATTTATTTTTTGATTCTTTTTTTAGTAAAGCAGTAAATAAAATAGCAATTTAAGATAATAATATTGCAATAATAGATAAAGAATTTTTTATTTATTTTATATATAATTCCGTTAAAAAGTAGGATATATGAGTAATAAAATTAAAAGGTCATATATAAGAGAAATATTAGATGCAACTGATGAGGATACAATCTCATTTGCAGGAGGCCTTCCTGATAAAGAATTTTTCCCATTAAATCAATTATCTAAAGCAAGTAAGAAAGTATTTAAAAATGCTGATTGCTTACAATATTCAAAATCTCAAGGTATTGAGGGTTTAAGAGAAAAAATTGCATCAATTTACACGAATAAATTAGGTTTTAAAACTTCAAAAGAAGAAATATTAATTACTACAGGAAGTCAACAAGCTTTTGATATTATTTTAAAAAGTTTAGATTCTAAACAAGTTATTGTTGAAAGTCCATCTTATATTGGTGCATTAGGTGCATTTAAAATATTAGGTAAAGAAATAAAAGATTTCAAAAAGCTTAGTGAATTAGAAAAATTAATAAATAGTTCTAATATTTTATATGCTATTAGTGATTATCAAAATCCTTCTACAAATGTTTACAGTAATAAAAAAAGAAAAAATATTGCTAGTATATTAAATAAAAGTAATTCTACTTTAATTGAAGATGGAGCATATTGTTTTTTAAATTTTAAAAACAAAGTAAAAACTCCTATTTCAAAATTATATGAGAATTCTTATCACTTAGGTTCTTTTTCTAAAATTGTTGCGCCAGGGTTAAGATTAGGTTGGGTTCGAGCAAAAGCAGAGAATATTGATAACTTATTAGCTGCTAAAGAATCTTTAGATTTACATACTTCAACTTTTAATCAAATGTTGGTAGAACAATATTTAAAAGATAATGATTTATTTGAGCATATAACTAAGATTAATGATGCTTATAGTAAAAAAATGGAATATATGGCTAAATGCTTTAAAAAATATATCCCTTCTTTTAAATTTAAAAAACCAGAAGGTGGAATGTTTATTTATGGTTCTTTTGATGTAGATTCTATGTTATTAGCTAAAGAAGCATTAAAAGAAAATATTGCATTTGTACCTGCTGAAGTTTTCTATTTAGATGAAAAATCTAATGAAGCTAGATTTAATTTTACAAATGCCACTTATAAAGAAATAAAAATGGGAATAAAAAAACTATCTTCCATTCTTGATAATTATACAAAAAAGATAAACTCTTAAAAGAGTTTATCTTTTAAATTACTTCTTCTACTCCCCTTATATTTTATAATATTCAAAATATCATAATGTTTGTATATTTTCTATGCCTTTTATATTAATTTTTATTTAGGTTTGAGTATACTTTGCCCTTATTTAAAATTAAGGATAATTTGTGAACTTTTTTAAATTAAAAGAACATAATACTAATGTTAAAACTGAGTTCTCAGCTGGTTTTACTACATTTTTAACGATGATGTATATTGTTCCTGTAAATGGTTTTATTCTAGCTGATGCTGGTCTTCCAATGGATGCTGTTGTAACTGCTACAGCACTTATTACAATTTTAGCAACACTTTTTTCAGGCCTTTGGTCGAATACTCCAATTGCAATGAGTGTTGGTATGGGACTTAATGCATACTTTTCTTATGGTTTGGTATTAGGTATGAAAATTCCATGGGAAACGGCACTTGGTATTGTATTCTTATCTGGTATTTTATTTGTAATCTTATCTTTAACAAATTTTAGAGTTTGGATTATGACTTCTATTCCTATGAGTTTAAGACGTGCTATTTCAGCTGGTATTGGTTCATTTATTGCATTTATTGGATTAAAACAAATGGGAATGATTACAGCTAGTGATGCCACATTAGTTACATTAGGTGATTTTTCAAACTCAAATGTATTACTTGGAGTTTTAGGTTTAATTCTTGCATTCTCTTTTTATGCATATAAAATTAAAGGTGCATTTATCCTTTCAATTGCTATTACATCTATTGTTGCATGGATTTTTGGTTTAGGTGAATTACCTGAAGCTATTATTTCGATGCCTGCTTCAATTTCTCCTATTTTTATGCACCTTGATATATTAAGTGCAATAAGTTTATCTTTATTACCTGTAATTATTACTTTTTTAATTACGGATATGTTTGATACTTTAGGTACATTAACAGGCGTAGGAACAAGAGCTAAGTTATTTCAAGAGAATAATAAGAATGATAAATCATTACAAAGAACTTTAGAAGCTGATGCTATTGCTACATCTGCTGGAGCTTTAATTGGTGTATCTACAACGACTGCATTTATTGAAAGTGCTACAGGAGTTGAAGAGGGTGGACGAACAGGTTTAACAGCTGTATTTACAGCTATGTTTTTTATAACAACTTTATTTATGTTACCATTATTTAAATCAATTCCTGCAAATGCAATTTATCCTGTATTGGTTGTTGTTGGTGTTTTAATGTTTACAGAATTAGGAAAAATTAATTTTGTAGATTCGGATTTAGCTACAAGTGCAGGGGCTTTTTTAATTGTTATATTAATGCCTTTAACTTTTTCTATTACGAATGGTATAGCAGCTGGTTTTTTAGTTTATACGATAATTAAATTAGCAAAAAAAGAGTTTAGTGATTTAAATATTGGTATTTTAGTAATTACATTTATTAGTGCATTAGCATTTATTTTATAAGGAAGAATTTTGGAAAAACTATATTATAGTTATGATTTATTTAAAAAAGATACACAAAAATTAGTAAACAGTTGTAGAGATTACAATCCTGATGTATTATTAGCTGTTGCACGTGGTGGTTTAACATTATCTCACCTAATGGCACAAGCTATGGATATGAGAAATTTATATACTTTAAATTCGGTTCATTATGAAGGTGATTTAAAATTAGATTCATTTAATATATTTAATATTCCTGATGTTTCTCATGCAAAAAGAGTCTTAGTAATCGATGATATCGTTGATTCAGGTG
Source organism: Poseidonibacter antarcticus (assembly GCF_003667345.1). Taxonomy (NCBI): domain Bacteria; kingdom Pseudomonadati; phylum Campylobacterota; class Epsilonproteobacteria; order Campylobacterales; family Arcobacteraceae; genus Poseidonibacter; species Poseidonibacter antarcticus. The sequence continues at coordinate 520,082 of NZ_RCWF01000001.1, read as the reverse complement.
AAACAATGGTGGAAATTTTAAAATTATTAAAAGAAAAATTTCCAGATGTTGATTTTAAGTTAGCAACATTATTTTATAAAAAAACAGCTGTAATCCAACCTGATTATACAGTTAGAGAAGCTACACAATGGATTGATTTTTTTTGGGAAGTTGACGTAGTATAATAAATTTAAACCCTTAATTTAAGGGTTTAAAACTATATAAAATATTACTTTTATATATAAATAGCTGACTTTTACCTTACTTTTACATTCTACTTTGTATAATTAAAAAAACTATATGGATAAAAAAATGACTTTTATAGATTTCAAAAAATTACTTTTAGATGCGGAACTTACAATACCTAAATTTACAGCTTTAATAAAAGTTAGTGAAAAAAATATACAAGCGTATAAAAAGAAGAAAGAAGTGCCAAATGCAATTGCTTCAATTGCTGCATGTTTTGCTCATATGAATAAAATGGGGATAGATTATAGAACTTTAATTGATGATTTAGAGTTAGTAAAAAAAGAAAAAAAAGGTGCAGGTTTTTCTAAAGACAATTCTTTAAAAAGTAAATAAAATATTTTATTAACTTTTTTTTGATATACTTCGCAAAAATTAACTTTTGGAAGTAGTATGACACTTAGTAATAATAGTAAAAAATTTTTAGCAATTGCATCATTTATGATGGCTCTTTCAATTGCTCTTGGTGCATTTGGTGCACATGGTTTAAAATCAATAGTAACAGAATCAATGTTGAAAATATATAATACTGGAATACAGTATCAATTTTATAATACTATTGGTCTTTTTCTTGTAGCTTTTTTAATAAACTTTAAAGCTGATTCAAAAATTTTAGTAAGAAGTGCATGGCTTATTCTTATTGGAATGATTATTTTCTCTTTCTCATTATATGCTTTAGTTGTTTTTTCATTACCTATTTTAGGTGCAATTACTCCAATTGGAGGAACTTTATTAATTATTGCTTGGCTAATGGTTACTTATTCTATTATAAGGAATTAGATTAATGACTACAATGCAAAGAATTGAAGAAGTTAGAGATTCTAGATGGTTTTCTAATTTAACTACATTTATAATTATTGGATATGCAAGTATTTTAGGATTTAAGACATTAGATCAAGTTGAGACAAATTATAATTTATTTCTTACATTTGCTGATTATTTTGTAACAGTATATTTTGTATTTGAATTAGCAATTAAAATGGTTGCAGAAAAAAAGTTTTTAAACTTTTTTAAATCTGGATGGAATATTTTTGATTTTACTATTGTTGTAATTACTCTTTTACCTTTAGAATCATCAAGTTTTGCAGCAATTGCACGACTTATGAGAGTATTTAGAATTTTACGATTATTTACAGCACGACCTGAGTTAAAAGCAATTATAGATATGCTTATTAAAGCTATTCCTTCAATTATTGATATAGTTATACTTATGTTTATAATCTTTTATATATATGCAATTATTGGTAGTTTTTTCTTTGTAGATTTACCATCTGGTTTATGGGAAAACTTCTTAATCTCAATGTTAACACTATTTAGAGTTTTAACTTTTGAAGATTGGACAGATGTAATGTATGAAGCTATGGAAGTTTATCCATGGGCTTGGGTATATTTTATTTCATTTGTAATTATTGCTGCATTTGTATTTTTCAATTTATTTGTTGCAGTTATTATTGGAGAAATGCAAAAACTTCAAGAAGAAGATATGAAAGATGAAATGCATGAAGATAGTTTAAAGTTAGATCTTTTACTTGAAGAAATAAAATCACTAAGAACTGAAGTTAAAGAGTTAAAAGAAAAAGATAAATGAAAACATTTACAATATTAGGAGCAGGGTGGCTTGGCTTTGCTCTTGGATGTGAGTTAGAAAAAACTTATAAAATAAAAGTATCAATGAGAGATAATAAAAAAGAAGAAATATTTCTAAAAGAGGGGTTTCTTCCTTTTTTATTAAATGAAGAAGATTTTACTTTTTTAGATGATTTACTTGAGACTGATTATCTTTTTATTAATTTTCCACCTTCTAAATTTAAAGATTATTCAAAATTTTTAGAAAAGATTTATTCACATAAAAAAATTAATAATATAGAAAAAATTATATTTGTTAGTTCCACTTCGATTTATCCAAATGAAAATGATATTTTTAATGAAGATTCTAAAATATCAAATGAAAAATCACCAAAAGTTTATGATTCTGAAATGTTAATAAAAGATAAAACAGATGTAATATTTAGATGTTCTGGTCTTATGGGATACAATAGAATTGCAGGAAAACGTTCTTCTTCAAAAATTGTAAATGATAAAGATATAAAAATAAATTATATTCATAGAGATGATGTTATAAATGCTACAGCTTTTGTAATTGAAAATAATATAAATGGAATATTTAATCTATGTGTAAAAGAGCATCCTACAAAAGAAAAAATTTATTTACATAATGCGAAAAAATTTAATTTTAAAGAATCAATATTCAAAGATGAAAAAGCTTTAAACAATAGAATAATAGATGGAAGTAAAATTGAGAGTCTTGGATTTGAATATAAATATCCAAACCCTTTTGAGTTTTAGTTTAGTGTGTATTAAAGGCTCTATCCCCTGCATCACCAAGTCCAGGTCTAATATAATTGTTTTCATCTAATCTTTCATCAATTTGTGCAATATAAATATCAACATCAGGATGTGCTTCTTGAACTTTTTGTACACCAAATGGTGAACCTAAAACATTTAGACAAATAATTCTCTTAGGATTTTTACTTTTTAAATAATCAATACCATCTATTAAAGAACCACCCGTTGCTACCATTGGGTCAAGTAATAAAACTGTTCTTCCTTCTAGTTTTGGAATATTTTCGTAAAATAGCTTACTTAATGATGTCTCTTCATCTCTTTTCATTGCTAAAAAACCACTTTTTGCATATGGTAAAGTTTTTAAAATACCAGTAAGCATAGGCTCACCTGCTCTTAGAATAGGAACTAATACAAGTTTTTGTACTTCAATCATTTCTACATCTAATGGACCCTGCCATGTATTTATATTTTGGCTTACTGTTTCAAAGTCATTTAAAGCCTCAGAAGCAACAATTCTTGAAATTTCTTCGATTGTTAATCTAAATTCATTTGATGTAGTTCTTACATCTCTTAATCTATTTACAAGATGTTTTACAACAACATTTGTACTTTCTTTATACATATTTGTTCCTATTTATTGATTTATAAGTCTAAAAATCATTTTACATTTTAAACGTTATATATTACTAAAAAATTGCTTATAAATCATACATTAATTTAATTTTTATTAACTCGTATTTAGATATGATATAAAAATTTTTGATATATAAGAGGTAGTATGAAACCCACAGATTACAATTTTAGAGCTAAAGATTCTATATTAGGCTTACAATTTTTATTTGTAGCTTTTGGTGCACTTGTTCTTGTGCCTATTTTAACAGGATTAGATCCAAGTGTTGCATTATTTACAGCAGGAATTGGAACATTAGTTTTTCAATTTGTTAATAGAGGTGCAATACCTCCTATATTTTTAGCATCATCTTTTGCTTTTATTGCACCAATTTCTTATGGTGTGCAAACTTGGGGAATTGCAGCAACAATGTCTGGACTTGTTGCCGCTGGTTTACTTTATGTAGTACTTAGTACACTAATTAGAATAAAAGGTGATAATTTTATACATAAGTTATTACCAGCTGTTGTAGTAGGTCCTGTTATTATGTCTATTGGTTTAATTCTTTCACCCGTTGCTGTAAATATGGCAATGGGTAAAACTGGTGATGGTTCACTTGTTTTAGTGCCTTTTGAAGTGGCAATTGTTGTTTCAATGATTTCTTTATTTGTAACTGTATTTTTCTCTTTATTAGGAAAAGGAATGTTTAAACTAATTCCAATTTTAGCTGGTATTATTATTGGATATATTGTTGCTTTAATATATGGAATTGTTGATTTTACTGCAGTTTCAAAAGCAGCTTGGTTTTCTATTCCAAATTTTACAACACCAGAATTTAATTGGCAAGCTATAATTTTTATTTTACCAATTGCAATTGCTCCGGCAATTGAACATATTGGTGATATGTTAGCAATTTCAAATGTAACAAAAGAAGATTATCTTAAAAAGCCAGGTTTAAAAAACACATTACTAGGTGATGGATTAGCAACATCTGTTGCAGCTTTATTTGGTGGTCCTCCTAATACTACATATTCAGAAGTTACTGGCGCTGTTACTATTACAAAAGCATATAATCCCGCAATTATGACATGGTCAGCTATTTTTGCTATTGCCTTAGCATTTATTGGAAAAATAGGTGGAGCATTATCCACAATCCCAACACCTATTATGGGTGGAATTATGTTGCTATTATTTGGAATTATTGCAACATTAGGTATCTCTACGCTTATAAAAGCTAATACAGATTTTACTTGTCCTAGAAATATGATAATTGTTTCTATGATTTTAGTATTTTCTATTGGTGGAATGACATTTAATTTTGGTGGTGTGCCATTTTCTGGAATTGGTTTAGGTGCAATTATAGGAATCTTTTTAAACTTAGTTTTACCACAAGCTGCGAAATAATAAAATATGGACTAACTAGGTTTTTAGTTAGTCTTGTGATATGTTTTAAATTTATTTGTTATAATTATAATATTTAAAGAAAAGAGTATTTAATTAATGAATAAATTATCTATAAAAATCAAACTAATTTTACTATTTATTGTTATTAAAATACTTCCCTTAATGATAATCACATATATATCTTATCAAGGTATAAAGAATTTAGATGCATATATGAATTCTAGTACTACTTATTTATATAATCAAAGTAAAGAAATCATACAAAATACTGCAAATGAATCAATAGATAATAGTATTAATAATTTGAATAAAAAATCACAAAAATCATTAGAAAGGTTAACTTTAGAAATAGCAAATAGAGTTTCAGAATTCTTAAAACAAAGAGATTCTGATCTTTTACTATTATCTAAATTAGATATTAGTGATAAAACACTTAATGATTTTTATAACAGTAAAAAAAAAGAAGTGGTATCTCATCATAAATATAATTATGATGAGAATAATCAAAAATGGGTAGTAAAAAATATTAATAAAACAAATAAAAATCTTCCTAAAATACTTGAAGATAATAAAACTGCTTTTAATTATAATCCTGAATCTTTAGTAAATACTAAAATTATACCACTTTATAAAGAGATAACTTTTTTTGATTTAAAGGGAATGGAAATAAATAAAATTTCTTCAATTAATAAAAAGAAATTAGATATTTCAATAAAAAGTAATACTTATATTAATTCTGAAACTTATTTTGAAGAGATAAATCATTTAAAAAAAGGTGAAATTTATGTTTCAGATGTAATTGGTGAATATGTAGGAAGTAATATCTTAGGCATATTTACAAAAGAAAAAGCTAAAGCAGCAAATATTCCATTTATTGCTCAAAACAGTGCGTATGCAGGTTTAGAAAATCCTAATGGAAAAAGATTTGAAGCTATAGTTAGATTTATTACTCCTGTTTTTAAGAATGATATAAAAATAGGTTTTTTGTCAATGGCACTAGATCATAGACATATCATGGAATATACAGATAATTTAAATCCTATAGGAATATATTCAAAGAGTCAAATAATTGATGCTAGTAAGGGGAATTATGCTTTTATGTGGGATTATTTAGGTAGAAATATTTCACATCCAAGGGATTACTTTATAGTTGGATTTGATAAAAAAACAGGACAAAGAGTTCCTGGATGGATAAGTGAAGATATTAATAAGGAGTTTTTAGAATCAAAAGAAAAAAGTTTAAGCAAGTTTCTAAAGACATACCCACCTTTTAAAAATCAGTCATTAAAACAAAAAGCAAATATGTCTCAAGTAATACAAAAAGGTCAAATTCCTTTAGATTGTAGATATCTTAATTTTGCACCACAATGTACAGGTTGGATGGAACTTACAAAAAATGGAGGACATGGATCTTTTATTATTTTTTGGGGTGGGGTAAAAAAATTAGTAACTGCTGCTGTAATTAAGTATGATACTAGCAAGTATAAAAATTCAAAAAGAGGTTTTGGTTTTGTTAGTATTGGTGCAAATGTTGAAGAATTTCATTCTGCGGCAAATAGAACAAAAGAAAATATTGATGAAATATTAAAAATACAGAATAATATTGTAAAAGATATTGTTGATGATAATAAATCTGAAATAAATATATACATAAATGATATGATAAAACAATTAACATTTGTTAGTTTTATTATGATTATAATTGTTATTATTGTAGCACTTTTGATGTCTAGATATATATCTTCAAAAATAGAAAAACTTATTATGGGTACGAAAAAATTTTCAAATAATGAATTTGGCTATAGGATTAATGTTGAATCTGAGGATGAGATTGGAGATTTAGAAAAATCATTTAATGATATGGCATCAAAAATAAATAAATTAGTTAATCATCAGAATAAATTAAATATACATTTAGAAGAAAGTGTAAAAGAAAAAACAAAAGAATTAATCAAGATTAATGAAGGATTAGAAGAAAAAATTTCAAAAGTAGTTAGAAAAAATAGACAAAAAGATGCTCAATTAATTCAAAATAATAAAATGGCATCAATTGGTGAAATGATTTCAATGATAATTCATCAATGGAAACAACCTTTAAATGCAATAAGTATGATTAATTCATCACAAGAATTACGTGCTTTAATAGGTGATAATACGAAGGAAGAGCTTAAAAAAGATAATATTGCAATTAAAAAGCAAATAGAATTAATGTCTTCAACTATGGAAGATTTTAGAAATTTCTTTAAGAATAATGTTAAAAATGAATATATGGTTTCAAAAATGATTCAAAAATCTATTAATTTAATACAAAATATTTATAATTACCAAGGAATATTTATTAAATATAAAGAACAAGAGGGGTTTGACAAAGCTTTAACTCTTGGATATGAAAATGAATTAATTCAGGTGATTATTAATATTTTAAATAATGCAAGAGATGCTGTAATAATGAATAACAGTGATATAAAAGTAATTGAAATAAATTGTAAAGTGCAAAAAGATGAATTAATAATTAGTATTCTTGATTTTGCAGGTGGAATTGATGAAGAAATTAAAAATAAAATTTTTGATGCATATTTTACTACAAAAGATAAAAATGATGGTACAGGGTTAGGTTTATATATGACTAAAACTATTCTTGAAAAAGTTAATGGTACAATTACAGTAAATAATAAAAATACACTTATTGATAATATTTCATATAAGGGTGTAAATTTTATAATTAAATTAAAAAAGGAAACAAATGGCTAAATCAAAAGAACACCAATTTGATATTTCTGCAAAATTAGATATGCAAGAGATGAAAAATGCAGTAATTCAATCACAAAAAGAAGTTGATAATAGATATGACTTTAAAGGTATTGATAAAGATATAGATTTAAATATTGGTGCTAAAACTTTAGTATTAACAAGTGCAAGTGATAATAAAATTGATGCAATAAAAGATATTTTAATCTCTAAGATGAATAAAAGAGGTATTTCAATCAATTCATTAGAAGAATTAAAAACTGAAGATTCAAGTGGTGGAAATAGAAAGTTTACTTATAAAATCATAGATAGTATTGAAAAAGATGAAGCGAAAACTATTCAAACTGAAATTAAAAGCTTAAAACTAAAAGTAACAGCTGTAAATCAAGGTGATGAGATTAGAGTAAGTGGTAAGAATTTAGATGATTTACAAGCAGTAATGAAACATTTAAAAGGTCTAGAACTAAAGGCTCCTTTAGTATTTGATAACTTTAGATAAAAATTAATTTTTTATATAACTTTTATATGATTTATATATAATTCATCTTTTAAAAAGGATGGATTATAGAACTTATAATAATAAAATCAATTACAGTAGTAAGCTTAGTATTATTGCTTTCTTATATTGCTGAAAAATTAAATCCTAAAATCTCAGGTATATTAGCGGGTCTTCCTGTTGGAAGTTCTATAACTTTATTATTTTTTGCTTTAGAAAATGGAGTTGATTATGTAACCAAAGTAGCACTTTATAATATTCATGGTTTATTTGCTGCTTTGGCTTTTTCAATTGGTTATTATATTAGTACTTTTTATAAAGGTAAATTTGAAGTATTTTTGAGTTTAATTATCTCTTTTTTATCATATTTAATTATTGCATTTATTTTAGCATATGTGCCTCCTCATATTATTTTTACACCTTTAATCGTGATTTCTTTAATGATAATAGCTACTATTTATTTTTCTAAAAAAGAAAATTTCTCAATAGATAAAAAAATAAAAACATCAGTATCTGATATATTTTTTAGAATATTTTTAACTATTTCAATTTTTTTAATAGTAACAAGTTTACCAAAATATGTACCATCAAATATAGCTGGTATTTTTTCTGCTTTTCCAAGTGTTTTACTTCCATTACTTTTAATCATTCACTTTAGACATAGTAATTTACAAGCAAGAACAATAATAAAAAACACACCATTTGGCTTAAGTTCTGTTGTGATTTATTCTTTGGTAGTATATTTTACTTATGGAAGATGGGGAATAGCTCTTGGAACAATTATCGCTTTAGCTTGTTCACTTTTATATGTATTAGTTCAAGGAAAAGTTTTAAAAGCACTAAATTTAATCAAATAAGTTTTATACACGCTTCATAAACAAACTTATTATATAATCATCAAATTAGAAATTAGGAATATACTATGAGAGTTTTATTATTAGAAGATGACAATTTATTAAGTGATTTGCTTAATGACCATTTATTAGACAAGGGTTATGATGTTACTTTATGTCTAAATGGACAAGATGCTTTAGAATATTTAATAGATGAGAAATTTGACTTAGCTCTTTTAGATATAAATACGCCAATAATATCAGGATTGGAAGTTCTTAAAACAATTAGGAAAGAGTATAAAAATAGAACTCCTGTGATAATGCTTACAGCTTATCAAGATACTAAGACTTTAAAAGATTCTTTTGAAAATGGTGTTGATGATTATATTAAAAAACCCTTTGATTTAGAAGAATTAGACCAAAGAATATTAAGACTATGTAGACAATTTTCAATTGAACAAAATAGTGATATTCAAATAACTTCCACTATAACTTTTGAACCAGAATTATGTAAAATCAATTTAGAAAATAAGACTGTAAGTATTGCACAAAAAGAAAGAGATATTTTAAAATATTTTTGTACACATAAAAAAAGAGTAATATCAAGTGAAGAGTTATTACAAAATATTTGGGCTTATGAAGAAATGCCAACAGATGCGACTATTAGAGTGTATATTAAAAATTTACGTGAAATTATTGGGAAAGAAAGAATTACAACAATTAGGGGAATAGGATATAAGTTTGAATAAAGACGAAACAAAAGCATTATTTAGTTTTTTATCTATTTATGTAGGTTCTACTATTTTTTTACTTTCTATTTTATTATATATTTATTATAACGATGAATTAAAAGCTGTTGCAGAATCTTGTAGTATGGAAATGAGTAATGCTTCTATGCAAATAGAATCAGATATTTTAAACTCTTATATGAAACATAAAAAATATATTCCTAAGAGATTAGAAAATTCTGATATAAATTATGCTTTGTATGATAAAGATCAAAAAGTGATTTACTCTGACTTACAAGAATCTCAGTCTGTAGATTTTTCAAAAAATATGTATGAAAGTTCTGCATTTGAATTTTATATAACAAAAATGAATGAAGAAACAATTCCAATTAAATATATTGCAGTTGAAACTTGTATCGGAATTGATAATAGAAATAATTTAAAAGTCTATGTAATAATAAAATTGATATTAAGTGGAATTTTTATAGGTTTTATAGGCTTTTTATTAGCAAAAATTTTATTAAAACCAGTGAGAGAAAGAATCGAGCATATGGATAAGTTTATAAAAGATTCCGCTCACGAACTAAATACTCCTGTAGCTGTTTTAATGACATCTACATCAATGTTAAAAAAAGGAAAAAATCCTGATAAAATGATGAGATATATTTTAAGTAGTTCAAAGCAAATATCTCAAATTTATAATGATATACATTTTTCTGCTTTTAATGAAAAAAATGAAAATGTCTTTGAAAAATTTAATTTAAAAGTTTTAGTAAAAGATAGTGTTGAGTATTTTAATGATATTTCAATTACTAAACAAATTACAATACATAATGATTTAGATGATTGTATTATTCTAATGGATAAAACAAAAACGCAAAAACTTGTAAATAATCTTATTTCTAATGCAATAAAATATAGTCATAATAATTCAATAATTAATGTTTGTCTTAAAAACAATATCTTAAGTGTTGAAGACTTTGGTATTGGTATTAGTAAAATAGAACAAAAAGAGATATTTAAAAGATATAAAAGAGGAACGAATATTGAAGGTGGATTTGGTATTGGTCTTGATATTGTAAAAAGAATATCAGAAGAATATGATTTAAAATTAGATTTGAAATCAGAACTTGAACTTGGTTCAACTTTCTATGTAGATTTTTCTTCAATTTTAAATGGTTCTAAGTGTGATTTAAATAAAGAGAGTTAATTTGAAAAATATAATAAAAGAGTTTAAAACAGATAAATTAAAAGATACAAAATTTGTTCATCCTGTTAAACTTACATATGAACAAAATGGGAAAGAAAAATCGTGGGAAGCAGTTAGGAGTTTTGATTCTGTTTCTATATTACTTTATCATGAAGATAAAAATGCATTTTTACTCGTAAAACAATTTCGAGCACCTGTATATTTAAATGATAATAAACATTTATGTACATATGAATTATGTGCTGGAATTATAGATAAAAAAGCATCTTTAGAACAAATTATTAAAGAAGAAATTGATGAAGAATGTGGATATGATGTGCCTTTAGAATCAATTGAAAAGATTACTTCATGTTATACAAATGTAGGTGTTAGTGGATCTTGTCAAACTCTTTTTTATGCAAAAATAAATGAGTCAATGAAAGCACATAAGGGTGGAGGAATTAATAATGAAGAAATCGATTTGATGTTTTTATCCATAGATAAAATTGATGAATTTATTTATGATGAAAGTAAAGCTAAAACTCCTGGTTTAATGTTCTCTTTTTATTGGTTTATGAAAAATAAAGGTATTAATAAAAAATGAAGAGTTTAGTTTTTTTAATTATATTATTTTGTTTAGATTTATTTGGAAAAGATTCAAATTCATTAAAAGTTGATAACTCTTTTATTACTAAATATGAATATGGTGAAATGCTTTATAACAATCCACGTGGAATTGGTTGTGAAACATGTCATGGAGATAATGCAAAAGGGAAAAGAATAGTTTCTTTCTCACATACTTATAATAAAAAAAAATATAATTGTGTTTTAGATGTTCCAAATATTAAAAATGTAGAATACCAAAAATTTTTTGAGAAAGTTAATTCAAAAAAAAATCCAAAAAAACATTTTGAAAAAGATCAAGTTTGCGAAAAATTAATTTATAGAGCTAGTATTATGCCTACATATTTTTTAGTTGATGAAGAAATAAATGCTATTTATTATTATATTAAGAATTTAAAGAAAAAATAGCTTTTATCTAGAAAAAGCTATTCCAAATCCTATCTTATGACTTTCTCTATCATAATCAATTAAACTATTTCCATATCCTGAAAATATTTGTACAAAACCATATGAATTAGGAGTTGATAAAAAATCTGGAAGTGGAAAAGTCCAATTTAATTCAGCAGCTCCCTTATTTTGTGAATTTATTCTCATATTATTTCTTAACATTAATTCAAAGGTATGTTTTTTATATGGATAAAGAAGTGTTAAATCTCCATATCCATAATATTTATCTATATCTGGATTATCATCATCACTATTTTTTTCGGGGATTCTATACCAAACTCGAGGAACTATAAAAAAATTTGAGAATTGTAAGTAACTTTCTAAATATATTCTATTCCATGATCTTGAATATTCATTATTCCTTCCATTTGATTCATGCATTAATGAAACTTTAAATCCTTTTATTGTTTCACTATTCTTATATGGAAACTGTGCAAAAATTTCTGGTTTGTAGTTTGTCTCTCTAAATGGTGAAGAATCAGAATTTGTTTGCCAAAATGATTTTTGTGTATATGCAGCAGATATTGATTCTCCTAGTTTAAAAAAATTATATGAAATTGGTTTTTCTATACTAATTTGAAAACTTGTTTCAAAAGAACTTCTATCTTCAGTTTTATTTAAATCAAATGTTGCAGGAAGTAGGTAATTTTTTTTATATGGATATAATCCAAAGTCACCAGTAATCATCTGTTTTAAACTTGAATTTGTTTCTTTATCATCAGTTTTGTTAATATATTTCTGATAAAACTCATTTTTCATTTTTGTAAAAGTTTCAACTTTATATTGTTGATTTTTAGATAAATCAATAATATATTCATCCTCTTTTGATATCTTAAAATTTGCTGCTTTTTTATATAGAAGCATAGCTTCTTTATAATTTCCATCATTTTCATACTTTTGTGCTTGCTCATAAATATTTGTAAAATTGTCAACTGCATTTAATAGTATAAAATTAAATAAAAGAGTCAAAATATATTTCATTGTCTGTTCCTTAATTTAAAAATCTATTTTATAATAAATTTTGTTTTAATATACTTTGTATGAAAGATAATTAATGGTATAATCGGCTAAAACTAACAAAAAAGGTTATATAATGCTAGTTGCTCCCTCGATATTATCAGCAGACTTTGGAAAATTAAATGAAGAAATAAAAGCTATTTGTGATGGTGGCTGTGATTTAGTTCATGTTGATGTAATGGATGGACATTTTGTTCCAAATATGACTTTAGGTCCAGTTGTAGTAAATCCAGTTGCTAAAGTTTCTACAAAACCATTAGATGTACATCTAATGGTTGAGAATAATACATTTTTTGTAGAACTTTTTGCTCCTTTGAAACCTAAATATATTTCATTTCATATTGAAAGTGAGAAACACCCACATCGACTTATCCAGAAAATAAGGTCTTATGGAATTAAACCTGCAATAGTTTTAAATCCACATACTCCACCTGAATTAATTGAGTATTTATTAGAAGATTTAGATATGGTTTTATTAATGTCTGTAAACCCTGGTTTTGGTGGACAAAAGTTTATTTCTAGTGTAGTTAAAAAAGCGACTAAACTAAAAGAAATGATTAATAAGATAAATCCAGATTGTTTAATTGAAGTTGATGGCGGTGTAAATGATAAAAATATTCATCAACTTAAAAGTGCAGGAGTAGATGTTGTTGTTGCAGGGTCTTTTGTATTTGGTAATGATGATTATTCAAAAGCTATTAAGAGTTTACAAGTTTAATTATGAAAATTAAAATTTGTGGGATTACTAATCTCGAAGATGCCTTAGATGCTATTGATGCAGGTGCTGATGCTTTAGGTTTTGTTTTTTATGAAAATTCTCCTAGATATATAGAACCTTTTAAAGCTAGAATTATTGTTGAAAGACTACCTCCTTTTATTCAAACAATTGGATTATTTGTAAATGAGTCAAATGCCTATATAAACCAAGTTTGTGTTAATGCAAAAATGCAATCAGCACAAATTATTGATGATGATGCTTATACTGATTTTAAAACCTTAAATTGTCGATATATAAAAGTTTTACGAGCAAAATCACAAGAAGATATTTTAAATCTAAGAAATGATTATGTTTTAGTAGATGCTTTTGTTGATAATTTTGGAGGGGAAGGAAAACGATTAGAATTAGAATGGTTTAAATATACAGATTGTTCTAAAATAATTTTAGCTGGTGGTTTAAATGAAAATAATTTAAGCCAATTAGCTGGTTATGGATTTTACGGAGTAGACGTAAGTTCTGGTGTTGAAGCTCACAAAGGGAAAAAAGATAAACAAAAAATGATTAATTTCGTAAAAGCAGTACATGAAATCTAGAAGAAGAATTATAAAACCTTCTTTTAAATTATCAAATATACTTGATAATTTATTAAAAGAGTCTATTGAATATGATGAGTTTCTTACTCTTCTTGATAAAGCAAGTGATACTTTTTTTGATACTCCAGAATTAGAATTTGAACTTTTATTAGCAAATGGATTACCCTTAGAATTTGATGAAGATAAGGTATATTTAAAGACAAATAAAACCTCTATTGATGAGCAATGTTTTTGTATTGTTGATATTGAGACAAATGGTTCTTCTGTTAAAAAAGGAGATCAAATCATTGAACTTGGTGCTGTTAAATATAAAAATGGTGAAATAATTGATAAATTTGAATCCCTAGTTTACGCAAAGGAAATACCTCCTTACATCCAAACTGTGACAAATATAACTCCTTCTATGCTTGAAGATGCACCTAATTTAGAATCTGTATTAAAAGAGTTTAAACTCTTTTTAGAAGATGATGTTTTTGTAGCACATGATATTAAATTTGATTATAATTATATTTCTGAATCATTTGAAAAATATGATTTAGGAAGATTAGAAAATAGAAAAATATGTAGCATAGATTTGGCAAAAAGAACAATTGATTCTCCACGATATGGTTTAGGATTCTTAATTGAAGTACTAGATATTGAACTTGATAATCATCATCGAGCTTATTATGATGCCTTAGCAACTTCACAGATTTTTGAAAAATCACTTAGTGTACTCTCACGAGATAAAATTTCAAATGTAGAGAAATTAATAAGCTTTTCCAAATCTTCAAAAACAATTGCTTCTATAAAAGAAAAAGAAGCAAAGGAAAAAGAAATAATAGATAAGGAGAATAATTAATGTTTTCTCAAGAAGAATATTTAAAAGCTTTAGAATATGCAGCCGTGGCACATGGTGAGCAAAAAACACCAAAAGGTTTACCTTATATAGTTCATATAACTTCTGTAGCTATGGAGGTTATAAATGCCTGTGAACAGTCTAAATTAGAAAAAGAAAAGGCAAATTTGGCAATTTCTTGCGCACTTTTACATGATGTAATTGAAGATACAAATATTACTTATGATGATTTATATGTAGATTTTTCTGAAGCAATTGCAAATGGTGTAGAATCACTTAGTAAAGATAAATCATTATCTTCAAAACAAGAACAGATGAAAAGAAGTATTGAAATGCTTTTAGAACAACCATATGAAGTTCAAATGGTTAAATTAGCAGATAGAATTACAAATCTATCAACTCCTCCAAAACATTGGGATAATGATAAAAAGAAAGCTTATTTAAAAGAAGCTAGTTTTATTCTTTCATGTTTAAAAAACTCAAATATATATTTATCTAGTAGATTAGAAGAAAAAATTGAAAATTATAAAAAGTATTGTGATTAAAAGTTTATCTTAATTAGTTTTTTAGAATAAAAAAGGGTAGTCATAATGACTACTCTTTTTTTATGAAGCTTTTGAAGCTTGGGCTGCGTATTTAAGACCTAAGTCAAACGCTTTATTATTAATATCATGTACTTTTGCAGGTACTTTAGAAAGCATAGTAGATCTAAGTACTTCATTATCAACAGTTTCACCTGTAAAATAATTGGCAATAGCTAATGCTAATACTGATTGAGTAATAACATTTCCTACTTCTTCTTTAGCAATAGTAATGATTGGAATCTCAACAATATGCCATCTTTTTTTATCTTCTTCAGTTGCAGTTACAAGATTTGGCTCAATTACAATTGTAGCACCATCTCTTACACCTTTTTTGAATTGATCATAAGATATTTGAGCAACTGATAACATAAAATCAATTTCACCATCATTTGCATAAGGATATAAAATCTCTTCATCTTGTAAAGTAATATCAACAACTGTTGGACCACCTCTTACTTGAGATGTATATGTTGCAGTTTTTAAACCATAACCACCATCATTAATTTTTGCAGCTGCAAAAATTGAACCTGCTAGAAGTACACCTTGTCCACCAACTCCTGTAAATCTCATTAAAGTTTTAGCCATGATGTTCTCCTTAAAATTGAATCATTGTATTTGTTCTGTTAGCTTCTTTTACTTTATTATAAGCTATACAATACTCTTGTGCATTCTCATCTTGTTTTAAAATTCCTAATGGAAATTTTCCAACTTGTTCTTCTGGTTCTAGTTTTTCAAATTTAGCTTTACCAACAGAAATAGATTTAATCCATTCTAAGTTAGCCATAGCTGTAGCCATTTTATTTTTTCTTCCTAAGTTAACGTGACAGTTAGAGAATACTTCAATAAATGAGAATCCTGTATGTTGGAAACCTTTAACTAAAATTCTTTCTAGTTTTTTAGGGTCTAACATAGTTTCTCTTGCAACAAAAGATGCTCCTGCTGCTTCAACTAATTTACAAGCATCAAAAGTAGGGTCAATATTCCCTTTACTCATTGTTACTGTCCACATACCTTGAGGAGTAGTTGGACTTGTTTGTGAGTTAGTTAAACCATAAATAAAGTTATTGATAATAATATAATTTAAATCAATATTTCTTCTTGATGCATGGATTGTATGGTTTCCACCAATAGCAAGACCATCACCATCTCCACCAACTACGATTACTTTTTTTTCTGGATTAGCTAATTTAATTCCAGTTGCATATGCTAATGTTCTACCGTGAGTTGTATGAACAGTATTACAGTTGATATAAGAAGAAAATCTTCCTGAACAACCAATACCAGATACAACACAAACATCATCCATATTCCAACCAGTTTTTTCAATCGCTCGAATAACAGATTTTAAAATAACTCCATCACCACATCCCCAACACCATAGTGTTGGCATTTTATCAGTTCTTAAATATTCGTCATAATTAAAAGCCATCTTACATTCCCTTCACTTTTTCAATAATTTCTAGTGGAGATAGAGGTCTTCCATTAACTTTAAATAATGTATCAAAGTCAGATCTTCCACTTGCTCTTTGTACTTCATCAGCGAATTGTCCCATGTTTAACTCAGTAACTAATACTTTGTCAAATTTATCACATAATTCTTTGATTCTTTTTGCTGGACTTGGCCAAATAGTTTTTGGTCTAAACATACCAACTTTTATACCTTCAGCTCTCATTCTGTTAATTGCTTCTGTTACACCTAATGAAACTGAACCATAAGCAATAATCATAATATCTGCATCGTCTAACATATATTCTTCATTTGATTCAACTTCATCTAAGTGTGCATCAACTTTATTGAATAATCTTTTCATTAAAGCATCACATAAATCAGCATCTTCAGTTGGATGACCTGTAGGTCCATGATGTAATCCAGTAAAGTGATATCTATATCCTTCAAACATTGGATTTAATACAGCTGGTTGATCAGGTTCACAAGCATAAGGTTTATAATCTTTTTTATCACCAGTGAATTTTTTTCTTGAAATTTTTTCTGCTTGAACTTCTTCTAAATCAGGAATACTTGCTTTTCCACTCATATGACCAATTGTTTCATCTAATAAAACAAATACTGGTTGCATAAATCTATCTGCTAAGTTAAATGCACGAGCTACTTCTGTATAACATTCTCTTAAGTTACCTGGTACTAAAGTGATTGATTTAACATCACCATGAGTAGGATTTTTTGCTTGTAATAAGTCACCTTGTGCAACTCTTGTAGGTAAACCAGTTGATGGACCACCTCTCATTACATTGATAACAACTAAAGGTATTTCTGAAATATATCCAACACCTAAATTTTCTGCTTTTAGTGAAATACCAGGTCCTGATGAAGCTGTCATAGCTCTTTTCCCAGACATAGCTGCACCTAATGCAGTACAAATTCCAGAAATTTCATCTTCCATTTGTATACATGCATGTCCTCTAGCTGGTAATGCAGTTGATAATATATGCATTATTTCACTTGAAGGTGTAATAGGGTATCCCCCAAAAAACTCAACATCAGAGTCAAGCGCAGCCTTTGCTGCTAATTCGTTACCTGTTGATATTAATTCTCTTGACATTAATTCTCCTTAAGCCTCTAATTCTCTATAATTATTTTTAACAATTGCTTCTTTTCTCATCTTTGCTTCTTCTGATAGCTTAGCAAATTTAAATTCTTTTTTATCTGCTACATATATTGCAAAGTCTGGACAGGCTAATTCACAATCCATACAACCAATACAAGAATCAGGATTAGCTACTTTTATCATTGACCCTAAAGTTGAATGAACTTCTTGTCTCATAACCAATACACCAGCAGGACAAACTGATACACACTTATCACATGCTTTACATCTAGCTTCATTCACCCAAACAGGTGTGTTTGCAGGAGCTTCCATATTAGACATAATTTCCCCTTAAAATTTTTATTAATCAATATTTGAATAAACTCAATTATTATGATTGAATAATAACCTATAATACATCAAAGATTATGTAAAACTTTCATTTTAATCTGTTAATTATTCTCTTGTTACATTTTGCTACACTAGTGCTATAAAGTGTGCTTTTTGTGTCTTCTAAACTATAAATAAACTTAAGTAAATTTATTAATATTTTAATGAAAGAAAATATTTAAAATATATTTAAATCATATGTAGGGTAAGCTTAGATACAATACCTAAAATATAAAAGGAATATACTTGGTTTTATATCAACCAATAGATGGTTATTGTTATAATAGTGATACACACTTCTTATATAATTTTATAACAGAAAATTTGCAAAAATTTAAAAATATAAAAGGAGAGCTTCTAGATATTGGGAGTGGTAGTGGAATACTAGGGTTACTTGTTTCTAGAGAATATCCTAATTTAAATTTGAATCAATGTGAAGTTCAAAAAGCATTTCAATTTTTTTCTTCAAAGAATGCCAAGACTAATAATCTAAGTGCTAATTTATATAAAGGTTCTTATTTAGAAATGGACTTTGATAAGAAATTTGATATGTGTATTTCTAACCCACCTTTTTATCATTCAAGTGTAATTAAGAGTGAAAATGAAAATCTTAAGATTGCTAGATACAATGATTCAATGCCTTTAGAGGATTTTATCAAAAAAAGTTCTTCAATATTAAAAGATTCTGGTAAGCTATTTTTCTGTTACGATGTGAAACAAATCAATGAAATACTGCTTTTTTTGAGTAAATACAAACTAAATTTGGAAGCTTTACAATTTGTACATCCTAAGGCATCAAAAGATGCTACATTAATTTTAGTTTATGCTAGAAAAAACTCTAAATCATTAAGTAAAATCTTAAAGCCATTGATTGTCTTTGACAATCTTAATTTTACAAATGAAGTAAATAAAATATATGAGAAATCATCAACTCATAGTATAAAGGTTAATATTGAGTAATTTAATTAAAAAAGAGGGTTTCCCTTATGCTTTTGAAGCAAGTGCTTGTGATACGTGTGCTGGTAATTGTTGTATAGGTGAACCTGGTTATATTTGGATTAATAAACAAGAAATAGATTTTCTTGCAAAGCATCTTAATTTATCAGCTGAAGAAGTTAGAACAAAGTATTTAAATAAAAAAAGTTATAAATACAGTATAAAAGAGGTAAAATTAGCAGAAAATAACTATGCATGTGTATTTTTTGATTTAGAAAAAAGACAATGCTCAATTTATGAGGCTAGACCAACACAATGTCGTACTTTTCCATTTTGGGAATACTTTAAAGAAAATACACAAGAGGTATACAAAGAGTGTCCAGCTATAAAAACTATATAATAATAAGTACCTTATTTTTATATCTTGCGGGTTGTGCTAATTCTGCAAATATTGAATCTATAGAAAATGATTTTGTAAAAAAAACTGTAGTGAATCCTAAAGTTAAATATTTTAATTTAGAAGATCCATATATAATGTATGCAATAGAATATGAAAATCAAGAAGATTATGAATCTTCTAGAAAAATATTTCTTAAACTTTTTGAGAATACAAATAAATATGAATATTTAGTAGAATATTTAAATTTATCATTTATTCTTAAAGATTATGAAAATGTAAAAAAATATGTTTCTTTATATATGATTGAAGATATAAAAGAAGAAGAACAAATGTTAAGATTATATACATTTTCATTATTGAAACTTAATGAAAAAGAAGAAACTCTAAAATATGCTAAAAAATTAGTAAATAAATTTCATCACAATAGTAATCATAATTTATTAGCTAGTGTTTATTTTGATTTAAAAGAGTATATGAAAGCTGAAGAAGAATTTATCAAGTCATATAAAATTGATAATTCAATAAATACTTTACAAACTATTACAAATATACAATATTATTATACTAATAAAAAAGAACAATCTGAAAAAACCATAAAAGAATATATAAAGAAAAATTTTTATCCTTTTACTTTATCTTTACAATTATTATCTTTTTATGAAAAAGATAATAAAAAAGAAAAAATTCTTCCTCTATTAGAAAAAATGCATGATTATTATAAAAAGAATGATATTCAACCCTCTTTATGGGAAACTCAAAATTTATTAATTCGATATTTAGTTAAAGAAGATAAAAAGAAAGCAATAAAATTTTTAGAAGAGAATAATATTGAGAGTACATTATTATTAACTTTATACAAAAATACAAATGAATTAAAGAAAGCAAGTGAACTTTTAAATGGATTATATAAGGAAACTAATAACTTAGATTTTCTAGCACAACAAGCTATTATAGAATTTGAATTAGCAAAAAACAAAAAAACTGTGTTGACTTCTGTTATTGCTAAATTAGATAAGGTATTAGCTAAAATATCAAATCCTTTTTATGAGAACTATCTTGCATATATTTTAATCGATTATGATTTAGATATTCAAAGAGGATTAGTATTAGTTAAAAAAGCATTATCAGTAGAACCTGAGAATCTAGCATTTATTGATACTTTAGCGTGGGGTGAATATAAAGATAATGATTGCAAAAATGCTTATATAAATATGAAAAAAGTCATTGATAATGTGAAATTTGATGATGATGAAATAAAATTACATTGGGAAAAAATTAAGGAGTGTAGTAAATGATATTAGATGAAATTATAGAAAAAACAAAACAAGATTTAGAGATTAGAAAAAAAGATATTACATTAGATTTATTAGGAAGAACACTAGCTTCAAATCCTTTTGCTCCAAGAGATGTAAAACCTTTTTTAACATCAACAAAAGAAGAACCAATTAGAATAATAGCAGAAGTAAAAAAAGCAAGTCCTTCAAAAGGTGTAATCAAAGAAGATTTTAATCCTATGGAAATAGCACAAGCTTATAGTAATAGTGGAGCAAATGCAATTTCTGTATTAACTGAACCTCATTATTTTCAAGGTGATTTAGAATACTTAACAGCAATTAGAAGATATGTACCAACTCCACTTTTGAGAAAAGATTTTATTGTTGATAAATATCAAATAGTTGAAGCTTTAGTTTATGGAGCTGATTTTATTTTACTTATTGCAAAAGCTTTAGGAACAAAAGAGTTAAAAGAACTTTATGATTATGCTTTATACTTAGGTTTAGAAGTTTTAGTAGAAATTCATGATAAAGAAGATTTAACAAAAGCTATTAAATGTGGTGCAAGTATTATAGGAATAAATCATAGAAATCTTGATACTTTTGAAATGGATATGGAACTTTGTAATAAGTTAATTCCAATGATACCAAACGGAAAAATAATAGTTGCAGAATCAGGTGTTTCAAATGTAGATGTTATTAAAAGACTTTCAGGAATTGGTGCGGATGCTTTTCTAATTGGTGAGCATTTTATGAGACAAGACTCTATTGAAGATGAAGTTAGAAAGTTTAAAAATTCTTTAAACTAACAATATCTAATATATAAAAATTAGTTATAAGTATTAATTTTTATATATTTCCTAATTCAAATTTCTCTTTTTTTGTAAGTTTTGAAACAACTAAGTTGTAAGAATCATCTATCATATCAATTAAAAATCTATCTTCCATGCTTCCATCAATATGTATAGTATTCCAATGTTTTTTATTCATATGGTATCCAGGTTTTACACAGTCATAAATTTCTCTAAAAGCAAGTGCATCGATTGGGTCGCATTTTAGATTTATTCTAAGTGGAGATTCTTTCCAAAGTAAAAGAGCAAACATTTTATTTTTCACTTTAAAGACCATAACTTTATCATCAAAAGGAAATTCTTTTGTAGCTTTATTTTTTGATAATAATACTTCTTCTAATTTTTCTAAATTCATGTACTAATATTATCGAAGTTTTTATAAAAATTTAAAAAAGCTATACGAGATAGAGTGATTCTTTCTTAATTGTTGCTTATCAGTTGAGATTAATAGTCAAAGTAATATACTTCAATATGAACATAGAAAAACAATTTGATATCTTATATCCAATACTAAATAATAAATCCCCACTTTCAATAGAATCATGGAATAAAGCAAAAGTATATTTTAAAACTAAAACTTTAAAACAAGGTGAACATCTTTTTTTAATGGAAGATAAAGTTGAAGATTTTTACTTTTTGATTCACGGACTTGCCAGATATTATTATCTAACAGTTGATGGAAAAGAATTTAATAAATCCTTTGCAGAAAAACAAGGACATTTATTAAGCAGTATTTCTTCTGTCTCATATGGAATAGGTTCTCCTTTTAGTGTTGAACTTTTATCTGATTTCACTACTTTATATATTGGATATAAAGATTTATTGCAATTAGGAAAGGAAAATGCACAATGGAATGATTTACTTTTGAGAATATATGAAGACTTAATTATTAAAAAAGAAAAAAGAGAAGCTGATTTTTTACTTTTAGATGCAAGAGGAAGATATGAAAAATTCTTGGAAGACTATTCTATGATAGAAGATGTTGTTCCCAATTATCATATTGCTTCATATTTAGGAATTACAAGTGTTGCACTATCAAGAATACGAAAAGAGATGAAAATTAACATAGGTTAATGACATTTTTTATAAAACATTATATACTACATCATTAATTTAAGGAAGTTTATAATGGAACTAAAAATAGCCCAAACTAAAGATATTGAAAATATATTAAAATTACATGCAAAATACCAATTAGCAACTATAAAAGAAGAAGATAAAAAAGATGGTTTTGTAACAACTGCTTTTGAAAAAGAACAGTTAGCTGATATTATTGAACAAGAGCAAGGAATATTTATAGCAGTAGAAAACGATGAGGTTCAAGGATATGTAATGTCTGCTTCTTGGCAGTATTGGTCAAAATGGCCTATGTTTGCTTTTATGGTAAAAGACTTACCAAATCTAAACTACTTAGGAAAAACTCTGACAATAGATAATTCATACCAATATGGACCTGTTTGTATTGATAAAAGTGTAAGAGGTAGTGGATTACTTGAAAAACTTTTTGATTTTGCATTGGATTCAATGTCAAAGAGATATGAAATCCTTGTAACTTTTGTAAATGTAATCAATGAGCGTTCATATCAAGCACACAAAAGAAAACTTGGTCTTGATGTTATTCAAGAGTTTGAATTTAACAATAATAGATATTATGAAATGGTTTATGATACATCTAAAAGAGTATTGAGTTAATAATGTCAAACGAGATTTACAAAAATAAAAATTTATGTAAAGTAAGAACAATTACAACTTTTCTTACTTTACAAAAAGATAAAAATACATGGGAAAAAGAACTTCTTGAAGCTTGTGATTTTTGCGAAGAGTTAAGCACAAAATTTATAGAAGAAAAATATGTAGTTCAATCTATTAGAATTGTAACAAATGCTTTTGGAGAATATTTAGATACATCTAGTATTTCAAGTGCTAAAAAAGATTTAGAATTGATTTCAAGTATTTTAGATAAAAGTCGTACAAGTTTACGAATTAGATTTGCAATAGGTGAAGCAAAAACTTTTGATGAGGTAGATTTACTTCCTGAATTGATATTAGCCTTTGGAGATTTAGCGAATGCTTGTGTAAATATATCATTAGATGAAAATGAAATTTTAGATAATGATTTAATTGTTCAATCAGTAAAAGCAGTGAAAAAAATATCAAAAATTACACCAAGAGGTGAGGGTAACTTTAACTTTACTGTTAATTTTAACTGTAAACCTTTTATTCCATATTTCCCTGCTTCATATCATAATAGCAATTTAGAAAACTCTTATGTTTTAGGTTTAGAAACTCCTGATTTATTAGTTGAAGTTTTAAAAGAATTTAATGAAAAAAATCCTAGACTTTCACATAATGATGCAATGGCTTCATATTCAAGAATTTTAAAAGAAGCTCTCTCTTATCATTGTAAAAATATAAAAAATATTTTAGATAAGTTTGAAGAAAAAAACGAAAATAAAACATCATTTGTATTTAAAGGAATTGATTCATCAGCAGCACCTTCAAAAAATTGCTCATCAATGGTAGAAGTATATAAACAAATGGGATTAGACTCTTTTGGAAGAAGTGGAACAGTTGAAATATCGTCTTTATTAACAAAGGTATTTAAAAGTGTAAAAGAACTTCCTTTAGTTGGGTTTTCCGGTCTTATGTTGGCAGTTGTTGAAGATGAAGGATTAGCTCTTGGAACTATAAATAAAGATTTTGATATTAGAACACTACTTACAAATAGTGCGATATGTGGAATAGGATTAGATACAGTTCCAATTGAGGGAAATACAACAAATAAAAAAATTGAACAAATAATGAGAGATACTGGAACTATGGCTTATAGATTAAATAAACCTTTAACAGTTAGATTATTTCCTGTTCCTGATTTAAAAGAGGGTGATATTACAAAATTTGAAAGTGATGATTTATGTAATAGTGCAGTATTAGCTCTACCATAAGAATAAATATGAATATAAACAAGGAAGAATAAAATGCCAGTAATTAACGTAAAAATGACAGAAGAAGACGGTGGAGCTACAAAAGAACAAAAAGAACAGCTTTCAAAAGGTATTACAGAACTATTTGCAAGTATTTTTAATGGACGAGGTGCTTCTAGTGCTGTAGTTATAATAGAAGAGATAAACACTGATAACTATGCAATTGGTGGTAAAACAGTCAGTAAAATAAGAGAGGATTCTAAAAGCTAAGTCTTTGTTTCTTTTTAATACAATAATAAATATGAAACAATTTTGAAACAAAGAGTAGATATAAAAATTAATTTAAGGTAAGAATATATGTTCTTTAAAAATAGGAAATATAACTTAGATGATATTCAACGTTTATTTTCTCAAATACCTATAATCTTTATAATGCTACTTGCTATAATTTTATTAACAATTACCTTTTTTATATTAGAGTCAAAAGAAAATAGAAAAATAGATTTATTAAAACAAAAATATATATTAAATTATGAATTTGATAAAAAAGAAGAATTAAATAAATTTAAAGTATATATAAATAATCAAGTAAAAAAGAGTTTTTCTAAGGAAGAAATAGTACTAAAAAAGATTACATATAAAACAATTGGATATATAGAATCAAACTCTTTAAATAATTTTGGTTTATTAGAAGATTATTTGAGAAATATTGAAAAAGAAAATAGTATAGAATTAGTTATTTTTAAAAAAGATAATTTAGATATCTTGTATGGAGATACTTCAATTTCATATTTACAAAGATTAATATTTAATAAAAAACAACAAGTGAATAAATACAAAAACTTAACTTTACAATATATATATTCTCAAGGTAGTAACAATCTTCAATTTTGGAATGATGATGTAAAGAAAACAGTTAGACTTAGTTTTTTTGACAGTGTTAAAATTAATGATAAAGAGTATTATATAGGTTCATTTTCTATTATTAATTCAATAAAAGAGATTACAAAAAAATCTATAATAGATTCAATTAAAACACAAAAGTTTAATATTTGGTTTTATGATTTAATAACTCAAGATACATTTAATTTTGAAAATAATAAAAAGATAGAAAAATCAAATGTTTTACTAAAAGATAAAGAAGATAATGAATCTTATGAAATACTAGAACATTATTTTACCGATTATGAATATAATGAAAAATTTAAAAACTATGTATACCTTTATAATAAATATAATTTTATAATAAGTGTATTTTATGATAAAAAAATTATCGAATATAAATTAAAAGATATTATCTTTGATATTAAAAATGATTATAGAAATTTATTCTCGAAAGTTTTTATTATTATTTTGGTAGTTAGTGCAATACTTATATTATTTACATATATATTTTCAAATTTCATTAAAACAATTTTTAATGAATATAATGATGAACTTAAAACAAAAACTTTATCATTAGAACATTGGAAAAAAAGATTTGAGTTGGCAATTATTGCGTCAAATGATGGCCTTTGGGATATTAACTTTAAAACTAAGAAGATTTATTTTTCAGATAAATGGCTTGAAATGTTTGGATATAAAAGAAATGAAATACATACTTTTGCTAATTGGTTCAATTTAATTCATAATGAAGATAAAAATAAGGTTGAACAATTATTTGATAAAATATTTGCAAAAGTTGATGATACAATTGTATGTGAATATAGACTTAAAACAAAAAATGATGATTTTAAATGGGTCTTAGCCCGTGGTAAATCATTTTATGATGAATCTGGTAATTTAGATCGTATGCTTATGATGTCAATGGATATTGATAAAAATAAAAGAATGAAAAAAGAACTTCTTGATATTGAGTTATTAGTAGAAGATGGAAAGATTGTAATTTTTAAATTATTTAATGACAAAAACTTAAGTATAAAGTATATATCAAATAGTATTAAAACTTTTGGCTTTAATAAAAAAGATTTTGAAAACAAAGAATTGAATTTTATGAATTTAATTTATAAAGAAGATATTAATAAAGTAAAAGTAGCTATTTATGCTGCCTTAAAAAAAGATTTGTCAAACTTTACCTTTGTATGTAGAATAATAAATGCAGCAAATGAAATTAAGTGGATTTCAAGTAGAGTAATACTAATAAAAGATCATTCAGGGGAGGTAAGTCATTTTTATGGATATATAAATGATATTACAAAAATAAAAGTTAGCCAAGAAGAATTAAAATTAAAAGTTGAAGTAGAAGTAAATAAAAATAGGCAAAAAGATAGAATTTTAATTCAGCAAAGTAAATTAGCTTCAATGGGAGAAATGCTTGGAAATATTTCACATCAATGGCGACAACCATTAAACAATGTATCTTTAATTCTTCATTTTTTAAGAGATAATTATAAAAATGAAAAAGTAAGTGAAGAAAAGTTAGATAAATTTATGCGAAAAGCAAATAAGAATATTGAGTACATGAGTGAAACAATTGATGATTTTAGAAATTTTTATAAACCATCAAAAGTTAAAAATAAGTTTTCAATTAAAGAGTGTATTGACTCCTTATTATATATGGTAAAAAATCAATACGAGATAGAAAATATAAAAATAGAGTTTAAATATGAAGATATTGAAATTATAAATTATGAAAATGAATTAAAACAATCTTTATTGAATATTTTAAACAATGCAAAAGATGCAATACTATTACGAAAAGAAAAAGAAAAATTTGATGCAATAATTAATATTAATACAATCCTTGTAGAAGATAAGGTAAAAATTGAAATCTCAAATAATGGTGGTATCATTAACAATGATATTATGGATAAAATTTTTGAACCATACTTTACTACAAAGTTTGAAACACAAGGTACAGGAATTGGTCTTTATATGACAAAGGCTATTATTGAAACAAATATGAAAGGTAAAATAGAAGTAGTAAATATTAATAGTGGTGTGAAGTTTATAATCACATTAGATATATAACTACATAGGAAAAATATGGATAATTTAATTACAAGAGTATTATTAGTAGAAGATGAAGAAGATGCAAGGGAGATACTTGAGTTTTATCTTGATACAGTTTTTGATGAGGTATCAATTGCATGTGATGGAGAGCAAGGTCTTGATATATATAAGAAAGCTTATGATGATAAAAAGGCATTTGATTTAGTTCTTACAGATATTAGAATGCCAAATAAAGATGGTCTTAGTATGATTGAAGATATTACAAAAATCAATGATAATCAAAAGTTTATTATCGTGTCTGCATACAAAGATGAAGAGTATCTTTTTAAATCAATTAATTTAAATGTTATCTCATATTTTGTAAAACCTTTAGAAGTTAAAAATATGATGGAAATGTTAAAAAAAGTAAAAACTAAAGTATTAGAGGAAAAATCTAAAAATGAAACTATTGATGAGGTATTAAGATTAAATGATAGTTATACTTTTAATACAAAAACAAATCTTTTGTATAATAATGATGAATTAATTAACTTATCAAAAAAAGAAACTTTGCTAATTCAAGCTTTAATAAGTGATATCAAAAAGATAAAGTCCAAAGATTTTTTAAAAGAATTTATTTGGAATGATCCCAAAACTTCAGATGCCACAATGCGTACAGTAATAAAAAGAGTAAAAGATAAAATTAGTGATAATGACTTTATTGTTTCAAAAAAAGGTCTAGGTTATATAATAAAGTAATCTACATGATCTATAAAATAGGCAAATAATAGTAAATTTACAAATTTGAAACAATTTTGAAACAATTTTGTTTCAATCTGTGTTATACTTTCCTTAAGTTAAAAACTAAGGAAAATAAAATGAGAAAATTATCGATTTTAAAAAAGCTATTAGTTACATCAGCAATCACAGCTACAATGATTACAGGTGCAAATGCAGCTACAAAAGAAACAAAATATGTAATTGCAACAGCAAGTACAGGTGGAACATATTATCCAGTTGGA
This sequence comes from Poseidonibacter antarcticus, assembly GCF_003667345.1. Classification (NCBI taxonomy): domain Bacteria; kingdom Pseudomonadati; phylum Campylobacterota; class Epsilonproteobacteria; order Campylobacterales; family Arcobacteraceae; genus Poseidonibacter; species Poseidonibacter antarcticus. The sequence continues at coordinate 491,408 of NZ_RCWF01000001.1, read as the reverse complement.
GTTGGAATTGCTACAATTGCTTCAATTAAATTAGCAAAAACTCATAAAACTACATTTTCAGCTATTACATCTGCTGGATCTGGTGAAAATGTTGATATGCTTCAAAAAGGTGAAGTTAACTTTGCAATTTTGCAAGGACTTTTTGGTTCTATGGCATGGCAAGGAAAAGCAAAATATGAAGGAAATCCTAAAAAAAACTTAAGATCTGTTTCTATGTTATGGCAAAATGTTGAACAATTTACAATAAAAAATAAATTTGCAAAAACTGGAAATATTATGGATTTACAAAATCTATATGGTGAAAGATTTGCAATTGGTGGAAGATCTTCAGGTTCAAGAGTTTCTGCTGAAACTATTATGAGTTCACTTTCAATTGATTTTAATAAAATGAATGTTCAATACTTAGGATATACTCCAAGTTCAACTGCACTTCAAGATGGAAAAGTTCAAGGAATGAATACTCCATCAGGTCCTCCAACATCTGCAGTTACAAATGCCTTTGCTTCTATTGGAAATGACGAAATTAAAGTATTAGATTTTTCTAAGAAAAATTTAGCTGATATTAATGCTAACTATCCAGTATGGACTCCATTTAATATTAAAGCAGGAACTTATCCTGGTCAAACAAAAGATATTAATACAATTGCACAACCAAACTTACTAGTTGTTACAAAAGATACTCCTGAAGAAGATGTATATTTATTAACTAAAACAATCTATGAAAACCTACCTTTTTTGAATTCTGTTCACAAAGCTACAAAAGCAATGTCTTTAGAAAAAGCTATTTCAGGTCTTCCAATGCCTTTACATCCTGGTGCTATTAGATTCTATCAAGAAAAAGGTATTACTATACCTGCGTCGTTATTAGGAAAATAAACTAACATATCAAAAGAAGTTCATCTTCTTTTGATATATAAAATATATAAGTAATTTAAAATTATTTATATAATTTATATATATCTAGGAATAAAAAATGATTAAAATAAAATATTTTAAAGAAATCACTTTTGTCTACGCAATACTTATATCACTATTTCATTTTGGTGTAAATATTTGGGGTGGAATTAGTGATTTATGGTTTAACTCAGCACATTTTGCTTTATTAGCATCTCTTGGTTTTTTAACTTATGAAGCAACAAAAAATGAAAATGAAGTAAGTATAATTAATTTGTTCTTAGCAGTGTTATCGTTATTTACATTTGCTTATATGGTACTTTTTGAAGAAAGTTTATATGCAGTAGCAAATGGACAAATGAGAACTAGTGATTTAATAGTTGCTGGAATGACAATTGTTTTAGCAGTGGAAATGGTTAGAAAGTCAACTGGATATATTATTCCTTTTATAATATTGTCTTGTATTGCATATTTACTATTTTTAGGTCAACATATAGATGGTATTTTTGCTTTTGCTGGAATGACTCCTGAGCGATTCCTTTATAGAATGTTCTATACAAGTGAAGGATTATTTGGTCCAATTGCTACTATTTCATCAACATATGTATTTATGTTTATTTTATTTGCAGCATTCCTTTTAAAATCAGGAGCAGGAGACTTTATAGTTGATGTTTCAAGTGCAGTTGCAGGAAAATATACAGGTGGAACTGGACATGTTGCAGTATTTTCATCTGCTTTAATGGGAACAATTTCTGGTTCAGCTGTTGCAAATACTGTTTCAACTGGCTCAATAACAATTCCAATGATGAAAAAAGCGGGATTTAAAGGTACATTTGCAGCAGCAGTTGAAGCAGCGGCAAGTACAGGTGGACAAATCATGCCTCCAATTATGGGAGCAGGGGCTTTTATTATGGCTCAAATGACACATATTCCATTTGTAACAATTGTAACTGTTTCAATTTTACCTGCAATTTTATATTTTGCTTCAATTGCTTTTTATATAAATATTCATGCAAAAGAACATAATATTAAAGGTGAGAATAGTGATGTTAAGATTCTTCCAATTTTAAGAGAAGGTTTCCATTTTATTATTCCCTTAAGTACACTTGTTGGATTATTAGTTTATGGTTTTACACCTACATATGCAGCAGGTATTGCAATATTTGCCATTATTTTTTCATCGTATTTAACTAAAAATAAAAGAATGGGAATCAAAGAAATCTTCGGAGCTTTGGCATTAGGTTCTCAAAATATGGTAGTAACGGGTGTTTTACTTATTGCTGTTGGTGTTATTGTTGGAGTTATTAATATTTCTGGTATTGGAATCACATTCTCACAACTTATTATGGAATGGTCAGGTAATTCACTTTTAATAGCAATTATTTTAATAGCTGTTGCTTCACTTGTTCTTGGTATGGGATTACCTGTAACTGCATCTTATGTTGTTTTATCTGTACTATCAGCACCTGCGTTAGTAGGTTTAATGTTAAGTCCTGAAATGGCTGCATTGGTTAATGCTGGAATTGAAATGCCTGAAGTTGCAATGTATTTATTATCCGCACACTTAATAATATTTTGGTTATCACAAGATTCAAATCTTACACCACCTGTTTGTTTAGCAGCTTTTGCAGCAGCTGCAATTGCTAAAACTCCTCCAATGAAAACAGGATTAGTTGCATGGAAAGTAGGGAAAGGAATGTATATAATTCCTTTATTATTTGCATTTACTCCATTAATTAATGGAACATGGTTTGAAAGATTTGAAGTATTTACCTTTGCTATGATGGGTATTGCATCGTTCTCAATTGTAATGGAAGGTTACTGGGATCAAAAGTTAAATGTAATTGAAAGAATTGTATTCTTTATTGCAGCGATATTACTTTTATGTCCAGATAATGTATTTAATATGGAAAGCTATTTTGGTATTATTCAGAATACACATATTATAGGGTTTATCATATTTGCTGTATCAATGGGATTACATAAGATGTTATCTCGTGAAGCAAAAATATATATAGTTAATTAATAAAAAAAGGATAAATATGAATGAATTTTTAGAAACTTTAAAGACTTGTGGATACGATCCTCATTTTGTTGAAAATAAAAAAGAAGCATTAACTTTAGCAAAAACTTTTATCAAACCAAATATAAGTGTTGGTTTAGGTGGTTCAACAAGTGTAGATCAAATTGGATTATTAGATTATTTAGTAAATAAAGAAGATATAACTTTATTTAATCAATATGAAAAAGGTATTCCAATGAGTGAAAACCTTGATAGAAGAAGAAAGGGTATGCTAACAGATGTTTTTGTTTGTGGAACTAATGCACTTACAAAAGATGGAAAACTAGTGAATGCTGATGGTAGTGGGAACAGAGTTGCAGCTTTGATTTTTGGTCCTAAAAAAGTTGTAGTAATAGTAGGTATTAATAAAATAGTTGAAAATGTAGAAGAGGGTTTTAAAAGATTAATGGAAGTTAGTGCTGTAAAAAATATTGATAGAATGAATTCAAAAGCTATTGAAATGGGTAAAACACCAAGACATAACTTAGATAACATTGCTAATAAATTTACTTATATAAAAGCAGATGAAAAAGATAGAATAACAATTATCATTGTAAATGAAGAATTAGGATATTAGAAAATGTATGATTATTTAATTATTGGTGCTGGAATTATTGGCCTAAATATTGCAAAAAATCTAAAAGAAAGATTCCCTGATAGTAAAATAATTGTATTAGAGAAAGAAAAAGAAGTTGCAATGCATAGTAGTGGTAGAAATTCTGGTGTCTTACATGCAGGATTCTATTATAGTGCAGATTCATTAAAAGCAAAATTTACTAAAGATGGAAATAAGGCACTAAAAGAGTTTTGTAAACAGAGAAATCTTACTGTAAATTCTTGTAAAAAAGTTGTTGTAGCAATTGATGATAAAGAAGTTGAAGGTTTAGAAGAATTAAAAAGAAGAGGTGATGCAAATGGTGTAGAACTTCATTGGCTTAATGAAAAAGATTTGGAAGAATTATATCCAAATATTAAAACTTATAAAAAAGCACTTTTATGTCCTTCAACTGCAACTGTTAATCCAAAAGAAGTTACAAAAGAATTTGCTAAAGCTATTGAAGAATTAGGAGTTGAGTTAATTTTAGATTGTAAGTATTTAGGATCTAAAGGAAATGTAATTCATACTAATCAAGGTGATTATAATTCTGTAAAAGTTATAAATTGTGGAGGTTTATATGCTGATAATATTGCTAGAGATTTTGGTTTTTCAAAAGATTATGTGATAATTCCTTTTAAAGGTATATATCTTAAAGATAAGAATAATATTTCAAATCTTACAACAAATGTATATCCAGTTCCAAACTTAGATAATCCTTTTTTAGGTGTTCATTACACATTAACTGTTGATAATGAAAGTAAAATAGGTCCTACTGCAATTCCTGCATTTTGGAGAGAAAACTATAATGGATTTGATAATTTTTCTTTAAAAGAATTTTTGCAAATATCATATTATGAGTTAAAACTATTTATAAGTAATGCTTTTGGATTTAGAAGCTTAGCATATAGTGAAGTTAAAAAATATAATTTAAATTATCTAAAAAGTTTAGCTAAAAAGTTAACAAAAAATATGGATCATAAGGGATATGATTCTTGGAGTACACCTGGTATTAGAGCGCAACTATTAAATAAAGAAACTTTAGAATTAGTTCAAGATTTTGTTGTTGAATCTGATGATAATTCAATACATATATTAAACGCTGTTAGTCCAGCTTTTACTTGCTCAATACCCTTTGCTTCTTGGGTTATTGAAGAACATATATTGAAAAGTACTAGTAAAAATATTTAAATTGTATTATAGAAGTAACAGATATGTTTAAATATATCTGTTACTTGTATTAATCTTTAAATAAACTAGTTCCTACTCTAATCATATTTGAACCACAGGCAATTGCAAGTTCATAATCTGAACTCATACCCATTGAACAATATCTAGCACCTAATGGAACTAATTCATCATAAATTTTTTTAGTAGTAATAAAAGAATCTTTTATGATTTTTTCATCTTTTACATGTGCACCAATACTCATAACACCTTTTAGTCTTAAGTTTGGACAAGTAGCAAGTATTTGTTTATAAATTTCAACTGCAACTTCTGGCATTACACCTGATTTTGTATCTTCTTTTGCAGAGTTTATTTGTAAAAGAATATTCATTTTTTTATTTTTAGCTCCAAGCTTTTTATTTAATTCTTGTGCTAATTCTAATGAATCAATTGATTGTACAAGTGTTGGATTTAAATCAATTAAATTATTGATTTTATTTTTTTGTAATGTTCCTACAAAATGCCACTCAATTGGTAATTCTTCTAAAGCTTCGCTTTTAGCTTTTAAGTCTTGAACTTTATTTTCACCAAAAGCTCTTTGACCTACATTGTATAAGATTTCAACATCTTCAACAGGAGAATATTTACTAATACCAATTATCTTTACAATATGATGCTCAGATATTTTAAGTCTAGCACCTTCTACTCTTGTAATAATGTCATCTAAATTTTGTGTTGCAATAATTTTATTCATTTTAACTCTTTATATATTTTATTATTTTAAGAAAATTCTATTAATATCGTTGTAAATTCCTAGTAACATTAAAGAACCAAGAATCACCCAACCAGCGATTGTAAGTATCATGAAAACTTTATCACTTGGTTTTCTTTTTGTAATCATTTCATATATATTAAACATAATATGTCCACCATCTAGTGCTGGAATAGGAAGTAAGTTTAAAACACCTAAATTAACAGAAATAAGTGCCGTAATCGTAAGCAATGCAATAATACTAGATTGACTTGCATCAGAGATTACTTTTCCAATTGTAATAACTCCACCAACTTCACTACTTGGTATTACACCTTGGATTAATTTTTGAACACCTTGAAAAATCATTGTTGATGCAAATACTGTTTTTTCATAAGCAAATACTAAAGATTCACCAATAGATAAATCAAGTTTTATAATTTTCCCAGAAGGTGAAATCCCAACCATTCTTTTTTTAATATCTTCTTTAAACATATTTTGTGCATCAGAGATATGTGGGTTTATAGTTTTAGCTATTAGGTTTCCATCTCTTTTAATGAAGAATTTTAAAGGACCTTGTGTATTTACAATTGTTTTTCCAAGATCATTCCATGTTGTGATTTGTGTATTATTAATTCTTACAATTTCATCATTTTTTTGAATTCCAGCTTTAAAAGCAGGTGAATTAGCTTGAACTTGACCTATTTGAGGAGCAAGTGCTGAAGCACCTATAATAGCAATAGAAAAGTATAAAATAGCAGCTAATAAAAAGTTTGCAAATGGACCTGCAAATAGTATAACTATTCGTTGAAGAGGAGATTTCGTATTATATGAATCATCACCACTTTCAACTAAAGAAGGATTAGAATCATCTTGACCTTTCATTTTTACATAACCACCAAGTGGTATTAATGAAAGTTGCCAAACTGTACCTTTCCATTCTTTTGCAAAAAGACGTTTCCCAAAACCAATTGAGAAAACATGAACTTTTACTCCAAAATAACGAGCAGCAGTAAAATGACCTAATTCATGAAAAAAAACTAAAAACGATAATACCAGTAAAAATGTTATAGTACCCAAGAAAAACCTCTATATTTTAAAATAATCTCTAATATATTCATATCCTGAATACATTGTTAAAACAACAGCTAACCATAAAAGTTCTGTTGCAAATGGCCAATTCATAATTAAAAAACCTATTGCAATCATTTGAATTACAGTTTTTATTTTTCCAGCCATTGTAGAAGCTACATCTTTACCTTCACTTACTGCAACTACTCTTAATCCAGTAATAAAAAATTCACGCGAGAGTATTAAAAATACTGCCCAAGCAGATGCTCTATCAATTACCATAAGACCTAAAAATCCTGCTAGTACAAGCATTTTATCAGCAAGTGGATCTAGTATCCCACCAAGTTTTGTTATCTGATTCCATGATCTTGCAATATATCCATCAAAAAAATCAGTAACTGATGCAATTACGAAAATAAGTCCAGCAAAATAATCCATCCAAGAAGGATGCCAATGAGAAAAAATAGAATTATCTCTATCTATAAAAAACCATAGCATTAGTGGAGCTAATGCTATTCTAAATAATGCTAAGATATTTGGAAGGTTAAGTATTTTTTCTTTCATTATCTGAAAGTTGTTCCACCATCAACAACTAAAGTTTGAGAAGTTATCCAAGATGCGTCTTCAGTACATAAGAAGTAACATGATTGCGCTAAATCTTTTGGTTGACCAATTCTATTTAAAGCTGATAAATCAATAGTTTTTTGTTTAACTTCTTCATAGTTTGTAAATGCTTTAAGTGCATCAGTGTCTATTGGACCACCTGAAACTGCATTTACTCTAATATTAAATTCTCCTAATTCTGTTGCTGCATATCTTACCATTGCTTCAACAGCTGCTTTATTTGTTCCATGACCTGAGTAGTTAGGAATATATACTAAATTACCAGTTGATGATAAAGAAACAATTGCTCCTCCTCCAACTTTTTGCATTCTTTTAGCTGCTTGTTGTGCTCCACATACAAAAGCATTTACTGTTGCAGTATAAATATTATTTAAACCTCGAGGTTTTAATTTCATAAATTTACCATATCCACCAACAACAGCACGACCATAAATCATTGCATTTGAGATAAAAAAATCAACTCTATCAAAGTCTTTATCAATTTCTAAAAATAATTCTTTGTATTGTTCTGGTTCAAGAATATTAAAAGGATATGCTCTACATTTAACTCCATATTTTTCTTCAATATCTTTACAGATATCTTCTGCAAATTGTTTATTAGAATTATATGTAAAAGCAACATTTACACCATTTTGTGCAAATTTATAAACACATTCTTTACCGATACCTTTTGTACCACCAGAAATTACTAAAGTTTTATTTTTCATAAAATCACTCATTATTTAATTACCTTATATTGTATTAAAGTTTTTTCAAGTTTTTTCATTGTTTCTGCACTTGGAGCAGTTAAAGGAAGTCTATATTCTAAAGTATCAAGCAGACCAGCTAAATACATAGCAGCCTTAATTGGTATTGGGTTACTTTCACAAAATAATACAGAGTTTAAAGAATATAAGTCTTCACTAATTTTTCTAGCTTCTGCAAATTTTCCTTCTTGAACAGCATGAACAAGTCTAGATTTCAAGTTTGGAAGTAAGTTTGCAGTTACAGATATAATTCCTTTACATCCACTAGCTAACATAGGAAAATCAATAGCATCATCTCCTGAAACAACAACAATATCACTTCTTTGTGATAATAGTTCAATTGCATTTTGTAATGAACCAGTTGCCTCTTTTGTAGCATAAATATTAGGAATATCATCGAATAGTCTAATTGTAGTTTCTGCTGTTATTTCAACACCAGTTCTTCCTGGTACATTATATAACATAAATGGAATATCAACAGAAGTAGCAATTGCTTTATAATGTTGATATAGACCTTCTTGAGTTGGTTTATTATAATATGGAGTTACAGATAAAAGACCATCAGCTCCAACAGCTTGTGCATGTTTTGCAATACTAACTGCTTCATGCGTTGCATTTGAACCAGCTCCTGCAATAACTTTAATATTAGTACCTTTACAAGTTGCAACTGCAACTTCAATACATTCTCTATGCTCATCATGAGATAATGTAGCACTTTCACCTGTAGTTCCCACAGGAACAACTGCATCCATACCTTGCTCTATTTGTCTTTTAATTAAAGATTCATATTTCTCTAAATCAACTTTTCCATTTTTAAATGGTGTAATTAGTGCGGTCATTGCACCTGTAATAATTTCCATATCTATCCTTTTTTACTACTAAATCTTCTATTTTTTATTTTTTATAATTGAACTACTGCTTTTCTTGTTTTAGTATTACCGTAGTGGAATTATTTTTTGTAAAGTATTTATTTGCAACTTCTATTAAATCTTTTTTAGTTAATTTATCTACTTTTTCTTCATAATTAAATAAAGGTTTTATATTGTCTCTTACAAAATAAGAACCATATAATGATGCAACAGAAGATGAACTTTCAAGTGAAAAAATAAAATCTGCTTTTGTATTAATTTTTATTTTTTCAATATCTGATTTTGTAATTTTACCTTTTTTGATTTCGTCGATTATAGCTAAAATTTCTTTTTCAATGTCTTTAGCTTTTATACCTTCGTTTGCAACAGCCATAAATATAAATAAACCAGGGTCTTTTAATTCTAAATTATATGCATAAACAGAGTTAACTAATCTTTTTTCATCAACTAGTCTTTTTTGTAAAATCGAACTTTTCCCTGAACTAAAAAATTCGCTTAAAGCTGAAAGTGCAACTTGGTCTTCATGTTCAAAGTTTGGTATATGATAAGTAATTGCTATCATTTCAACTGCTGAATCTTTTAAGACAGTTACTTTTTTAGCTCCATCTTGTTTTGGTTCAACTGTATGAATATCTGATATTATTTCTTTTTTATTTTTTATATCTTTAAAATATTTTTCAGAAGAAGCAAATATTTTATCTTTATCTATATCTCCAGCAACTACAATAATTGCATTCTTTGGTTGATAATATGTACTATGAAAATCTTTTATATCATTAATTGACCAGTTTTTAATATCACTCATAAATCCAATTGGAGTCCAGTGATATGGATGGTAAATATATGCGTTGTTGAATAATCTAAATTGTAAATAACCCATAGGACTATTATCAGTTCTCCAACGTCTTTCTTCTGCAACTACATTACGTTCTGGTTGAAATTCTTCATCTTTTAATGTTAAATTTTCCATTAAATCAGCAAATAAACTTAATGATTTATCCATATTCTTTGAAGCAGATTTTATATAATAGTGTGTAAAATCAAAAGATGTAGAAGCATTATTAACTCCTCCAAAACCTTTTACTATTTCATCAAATTCACCTGATTTTAAATTTTTAGTTGATTTAAAGTTTAAGTGTTCAAGCATATGTGCTATTCCACTTTTCCCCATTTTCTCATCTCTGCTTCCAACTTTATAAAATATATCAGTTGATACTACATTTGAGTCATTTTTCATAGGAATTGCAACTATTTGTAATCCATTTTCTAATGTTTTAGTGTAATATTTTGGTAAGCTATTAGCCATTAATTCTCCTGTGATAATGAATAATGAAACAATAAAAAGTAAAAAAGTTTTTTTAGTTTTTGTTTGGTTTATTAAATTCATTTTAAATATTTCCTATTTTAAATCAGCACCAATAGCTTCTGTGATATTTGCATATCCATCTTTGGCTATTAGTTCTAAAAGTTCTTCATTAATTTTTCGAACCATTGAAGGTCCTTCAAAAATTAAACCTGAGTACGATTGTACCAATGAAGCACCTGCTTTTATTCGAGCATATGCTTGTTCCCCTGTTGATATACCACCTGCTGATATTAAAATTGTTTTTCCAAATAATTCTTTTGCAATTTCTTTAAAAATATTATAAGATTTATTAGTTAAACAAGCACCACTTAATCCACCAAAATCTTGACAATTTGGAACTAAATCATAATCAATTGTAGTATTTGTTGCTATTATTCCAGATGCACCCGCATTTATTGCACTTTTACATAAATCAATTGCAACTTGTGCTTCCATATCTGGAGCAATTTTTAATAAAATTGGTTTTTTTGTAAATTCTTTAGCCATAGTGAATAATTCAGTAATAAATTTTTCATTTTGTAAATCTCTTAAATTTGGAGTGTTTGGACTAGAAATATTTATTACTAAATAATCACTAGTTTGTTCAAATTTTTTGATTAACATTTTATAATCACTTAAAGCAAACTCTTCAGGAGTTAATTTATTTTTACCAATATTTACTCCAACAGGAATAGAAGCTGGGTAAACTTCTTTTAAATTTTTAAGTACTTTGTGCGCACCTTTATTATTAAACCCCATTGCATTTTGAACACTTTTAACTTCTGGATATCTAAACATTCGAGGTTTTGGGTTACCATCTTGTGGTCTTGGTGTCATTGTTCCAATTTCTGTAAAACCAAATCCAAGTGAAGGCATAGCTTTTACCATTGTCGCATTTTTGTCAAAACCAGCTGCAAGGCCTACAGGGTTCTCAAAAGTAAGACCAAAAATTTCTTGTGAAAGTTTATGATCCTTAATATAGTTCTTTTTTTCCATGTAGTTTTGGATAATTTTACATTTACCAACTATTCTCAATCCCATTTCAGCCATATTATGTGCTGTTTCTGGTTCAAATTTAAATAGAACTTTTTTAAGTGTATTATAGCTAAACAAGTTTGTGCCTTTTTTAAAATTTAGATATTTTATCCAAAAGTCGTTAAATATAAGTTTTAATGAAATTATTAATTTCATTAAGTTAAGAAATAAGCAAAAAAAACTTTTTTTTGCTTACATATTTGCTAAATTATGTAATCTTTTATATTCTTCACAAGTTTTTAATAAGTTTTTTTCTGTATCCATACATACTATCTTTCCATTTTTAAAAACTGCTATTTTTGTTGCATTTTTTATTGTACTTAATCGATGTGCAATAATAAATGTAATTTTATCTACACTTACTTCATCAATCACTTCTGAAATTATTGATTCACTTTCATTATCTAGTGCTGAAGTAGCTTCATCAAGTATAAGAACTTGAGGGTTTTTATATAAAGCCCGTGCAATTGCAATTCTTTGTCTTTGACCTCCACTTAAATTTGTTCCAAATTCATCAAGTTTTGTATTAATACCTTCTGGCATTTTTTGTATAAAGTCATAAGCGTGAGCTTGTTTTAATACTTCGATAACTCTTTGTTCATTTATATCATAACCATAAGCAATATTAGCACTTATTGTGTCATTAAAAATATATACTCTTTGTGTTACTATTGAAATATTTTCTCTTAAAGACTTAATATCTAAGTCATTTAATAATTTGTTATTAAGTTTTATTTCACCTTTTGAAACATCATAAAATCTGATGATTAGATTAATTAATGATGATTTCCCACCACCACTATCACCTACAAGAGCAATAGTTTCACCTCTTTTTGTTTCAAAACTAATATTTGAAAGAGCAGTAAAATCATCATATTTTAAAAATACATCTTTAAATGAAATAGTTTTAATCTCATCAGGGAATTTATTTTTACCTGAAAGAATAGTTGCTTGTTGATTTAGCATTTCATTAATTCTATCATTTGCTGCAAGCGCATCTTGCATTTTATTATATAAAGCTGATAATCTTTTTATTGGAGAATAAAGCATAAATAGTGCTGCAATAAAAGATGAAAATGTACCTGTTGTTAATTCTCCACTTATTACTTTTGTTCCACCTACTAATATTACTGCTGCAAATGCAAATGAACCTATTATTTCCATTAGAGGAGAAGTTAGTTCATTTGTTCTAACTGCTTTCATATTGTATTTAAAGAAGTTTAGATTATGAATTGAAAATTTTTTTGATTCAATCTCTTCTGTTGAATTAGCTTTGATTATTTCTATATTATTAAATGATTCACTTAAAGATGTAGTAATATCAGCATTTGATTCTTGTGATTTAAATGAAAGTTTTTTCATTCTTTTTGCAAGTCTTGATAATGGATAAATTGCAAGAGGAAGTACGACTAAACCATAAAATGCAAGTTCTGGTGAGTGATAAATTACAAGTGCAACAAGTCCAACTATTGTAAGTGATTCACGTATAAACTCTGCTACATAGTTTGAAATTGCACTTTGTATTCTATTTATATCATTTATAATTCTACTAACAAGTTCTCCACCATGTTTTTTTTGAAAGAAATTAATATCTAAAGTTAAAACGTGTGCAAATAATCTATCTCTTACAATTCTAGTAATATCTTGTCCAATAAAAGAAATATAATAAGCTTGGATATATCGTCCAAAACCTTTTGCAGCATAAAGAATGATTACAAAGATGGGCATCATATATAACATTTCTTCATCTTTATTGATAAAAATATCATCAAGTAAAGGTTGTATAGCATAAGCCGTTCCAGAAGTTGCTCCTGCGACTAATATAATTCCTACAAAAGCATAAAAAAATTCTAGTTTATAATTTTTATAAAATGGTGAATATTGTTTGAAAAATTCTTTCATTTAAATCCTAGTAATATTTATTAAAGCGATGATTATAGCTAAAATGTAATTAATTACTAAAAATCCAAGTTCTTTATTTTTTGAACATAAGTTTAAATTTTTTAAAACCAAAAGCTTTAATAGTTAGAAAAAAAAGTATAAATCCACTAAGTGTACTAGCAAATGCTAAACCAGCTGCTCCAAAAGGTTGTATTAAAATCAATGAAAATACAATATTCCATCCAAGAGAATAAACTGATATTTTTGCTGCTAAAAATTGCTGTTCTTTTGCATATAACCAAAGCGAAAATATTTTACCAATTCCAAAAGGAATAAGACCTATTAAATACATAGATAAAATTAATGCAGTATTTGCTGTATCTGTTTGGGTAAATGCTCCTCTTTCAAATAATAATGAGATTATAAATTCATTAAAAACTATTCCTATAAATGTTGAAACTGCTAATAATCCAAATAAAATTAATGATGATTTTTTCATTAGATTTAATGCTTTTTCTTCATCTTTATTTTTTATACTTCTTGCAATCATTGGAAATAGGGCAACTGATGTAGCAATTGCAAAAAGGGCTAAAGGAAGTTGAAAAACTCTATTCCCATAATAAAGATATGAAATAGAACCTGTCATTAAAAATGATGCTAACCACGTATCAATAAAAGCTGAAAGGTGTGTAGTTGAAGAACCAAGTGTTGCAGACATAAAGTTTTTATAAAATTTATTTTCCTCTTTTTTCTTATGTTTTTTAAAATGAAATATTTTACATAAATTAAGTCTTTTTATAGCATATAAATGTACTAGTATTTGTAAAAGTCCTCCTGCTAAAACTCCATAAGATAAGTAAAAAGTAATTTCATATTTATCCATATCTTTTGAAATCAAAAGAGATAAAATCATTGTAAGATTTAAAAGTGCTGTTGAATATGCAGTTGTAGCAAAATGATGTTTATATTGTAAAAGTGCAGCCATAAAAGTAACTACAAAAATCATAGGTAAATAGTAGAAATTTATTGCAAATAATGGTGCTGCTAAATCTATTGTCTCTTGATCAAAACCAATTGCAATTGCTTTTGCAACAAGTGATGAAAAAAGAGTTACTAAAAGTGATAATATTATCAAAAATCCAAATAGTTGTAAAAACACTACAGAAGAAAATCTAATTTTATGATTTGATTTTGCATAAGCTGGTATAAAAGCTTGGGTAAATGCACCTTCTGCAAAAATTCTTCTAAAAAGATTTGGTAATTTAAAAGCTACAAAGAAAATATCCGAATAAATATTTGCTCCCAAAATTGATGCTGTTAATAAATCTCGAATAAATCCTAAAATTCTTGATGTTAGAATTCCTGTACTATTTGTGAATATAGATTTTAAAAGCATTATTTACCTACTTTATAGTCATTTTTATTATGAATAAGTATTTGAGGAATACCTCGATATTCTCCAATATGTGCATTTTTAAAAGTGATTATAGAGTTTTCTTTTGGTAAATCTTTTTTATTTTTTGCATATAGTTTTATATACTTTCCTTTAGAATTTTCAATATGTAGCTTTTTATTTTTCACAATACCTTTTAGATTAAAGGCTATTTCATTTTGATAAATAGGTTCTAAAATATTGTTTTTCTTCGCATTTAATAAAAGTGATTTATAATCTTTATATTTTCCATCTTCATCTAAAATAGAAAAAGAATCAACTTCTTTTAATCCATTATAATCAAGAATTTGGTTTATTTGTAAAGTATATGAATATCCAAGTTTTAAGTTTTTTGCATGATTATATATATAAATAGCTCGTTTATTTTTTTGTTTTATTATCGCACCATTTTTTGTTTTATAAATCACAATAGCATTTTTTATAATAGCAGGTTCGATTAGTTTCATTTTTGTGTATAAATCAGAAATAGAATGTAACTCTTTTTTACTATTTTTATTAATCTCTTTAATAGGATTTGTTTTTTCTTTTGATGTTGAGAATTTTGCATAAATTGGTAAATGATCAGAATATCCAACTCCAATATGAACTTTGTTATATCTTGAACCTTTCATTTGCCATCTTAAAACTTTATTGTTTTTATATAGATAATTAGGTTTAAAAACCTTAAATGAATTATGAATATATGAAATATTTTTTGTATCAAGTAGAGCAGGTGAAACAATAATATTATCAGGAGTATTATTTTGTGTTCTATATTTATTTGAAAATCTTTGATTTGATGGTAAATCTAACCAAAGGTTAAAATGTACCTTTCTTTTTAATTTTAAAACATCATCATAAGTGATATATTTATCATTTACAGTTGTATTTAAAACTTGATTTATTCCTGTTATACCATTTGTATTATTTAATTTTTTATTGTATTTAAAACTTCTCATTTCATCATAATTTGAGTTGAAATCACCAAGTAAAATATAATCATAATCCCTTGGAAGTTTTGAAAGTCTATCTTGTAATTTCTTTGCAAATTTAACTCTATAACTTTCTGCAACTCTTTTTGAAGGCCAGTGATTATTAAAAACCTTAAACTCTGTATTATCAAAAACAAAGGTACTTTCTAAAATAGGTCTATATATTTTATTTGTAAATTTTATATCTATTTGTCTACTGTCTTTTATTTTTATTTTTGATAAAAATCCAAGTCCAATTGCTGATCTAGAATATTTTATAAATGATGAGTATTTATATTGTGGTAGCTTTTTTAATAAAAGTTGTAATACCGCTTTATTTTCAATCTCTTGAAGTCCAATAATATCAGCATCAATTGCCTTTATAACTTTTACTGCATTATTGATTTTTATATTGAAATTTTTTTGATTCCATTTTGAAGAAGTGTTGGGTATAAACTCTTTATATTCGCTATTTTGTTTTTTTAAATCAAATAAATTTTCTGCATTATAAGATGCAATTGTAAAATCTTTTGCATAAATACATAAAGCAAAAAGTGTTAATAATAATAGTTTAATCAAGGCTATCTCCGGTAATTTTTCTTATATTACCAAAGATATCCTTTTTTTTAATTACTTTTTAGAATTTAATCTTGATTGGTACTCTTGTGGGTGTTTACATACAGGACAAACTTTTAAAGCTTTTTTCCCTCTATGAATATGTCCACATACTTCACAGATCCACTCTTCTTCTTCATCACTTTCGTGTTCTTTCCCTGATTCAAGTCTTTCAAGAAGCATTCTATACATCTTTTCATGTTCAACTTCAATTTTACCAATTCCTGCAAGAATTCTTGCAACATCTTTATGTTCTTCTTCTTTTGCAATAGCTGCAAAATCTGGATACATTGTTACATTTTCATATGATTCACCATTAATCGCATCATTAAGGTTTTCAATAGTATTTCCAAGTTCTTTACCTGATACAATTTGATTATGCATTTTAAGTTCAAGTTTAGCATGCATTTTTTCATTATTAGCAGCTCTTTGGAAGTGTTCAGCAATATCTCTATAACCTTCTTTTTGTGCAACTTTAGCATAATATTCATACTTGTTTCTAGCCATTGATTCGCCTGCAAATGCTTTCATTAAATTAACTGCTGTTAAATCTTCTGTAATCATTTCCATAGCTTCACCACAGCAGTGTAATTCTCCACCACCAACTTTTTGAACTTCAACTTCGTTACCACATTTATTACATCTGTACGTTTCGTATTGTCTCATATTTAATCCTCTTAATTTTAATGTTTATTCTATTGATATTCATATAAAACTGCTCTTAAACTAGCCTAAGTAAGGCGGTTTATTAACAATAATATTTAGTTATAGAAAATCTTTTTCCAATAGATAATTATAATATATAGAAACTTAAAGGAAAATTATTTTCCTTTAATAAAATATATGCTATAATTCCAGAATAAATATTAGTGAATTAAATATAACATATTGTATTATTTCACGAAAGGAAAGGTAATGATATCGAATTATACAGGTTTATTAAAGGAATATGATCTAAAAGTAACACCTCAAAGAGTTGCTATTGTTGAAGAACTTTATTTAAATGGTCATATGAATATTGATGATTTATACAAAAAGTTACTTACAAAGTTTCCTTCTATTTCACTTGCAACTATATATAAAAATATAAATGCAATGCTTGAAAAGGTTTTTCTTTCAGAAGTAAAAATTCCAAATACTAAATCAGTTTTTGAATTAGTTAAAACAGAACATGCTCATTTAGTTTGTTCATCGTGTGGAAATATTGAAGATATAACTTTGAATGTAAGTAGTGTATTAGAAGAGGTTAACTCTTTAAGTAAGTTTAAAATAGATTCAACAAATTTAGTTTTAACAGGGCTTTGTTCTCACTGTAATAAGTAAAAAAATAGTCTAGCTTTTAAGCTAGGCTATTTTGTACTACTAAGGCTAAAATCACCATTAAAGCAATTCCTGCAGATTTATTATAAAGTTTATTAGCTGTTATAAATACAAGCATAACAGAAGCAATAACAGCAGCTGTAATATCAAATAAGTTAGCAGATAAATCAACATTTAATGGATTTATCAATGACGATAATCCTAAAACCATAGTAAAGTTCGCAACATTTGAACCAATAATATTACCAATTGCTAAATCAGTGTTATTGTTAAGAGCTGATTTAATCGAAATAGTAAGTTCAGGTAATGATGTACCAAATGCAATTAAAAATAATCCAATAACCCATTCTGAAATACCAAAACTTCTTGCAATATTTGAAGCACTATCTATTGCAAAATCAGCACCTACAACAACAAAAATAAATCCAACTGCTAATAGTAAGGCAGTTTTTCCCCATGCAAACTTTTCTTTTGCTATATCTTCATCTATTTCTTCCATTGCATTACTAGAGATTAAGAACATTAAATATCCAGCCATAAGTGCTAGAAATAAAAGACCATCAACAAAGTTTATTTCACCATCTATCCCCATTAGAATAAATGCAAAAATAGGGAATAAAGACCAAGCTGAATCTTTTGCAAATAAATCTCTTGTTGGTTTTACATTTTTAGCAATTAAAAATACAACTCCAAGGACTAAAGAAATATTGAAAATAGTACTACCAATAACATTTGCAACTGCAATATCTCCACTACCTTTTATTGAAGCAGACATTGAAACTGCCATTTCAGGTAGAGAAGTTCCAAGTGCAACTAATGTAGCACCAATTACAAAACTTGAAATCTTATAATGTAATGCAATCTTTTCACTTTGTTCAATGATAAAATCCGCACCATAAATAAGTGCAGCCATTGAAACAATAAATATAAAAATGTCCATTTTATGAGTTCCTTACTATTAAGCTATCTGGTAAATTAAATTGTTTGATTAATTCTTCTTCTTTTGTTCTATGTTCGCCATTATCAACTTCGTGGTCATATCCTAAAAGATGCAATATACCATGAATAAATAGAAGGCAAAACTCTTCTTTGTCTGTATGTTTATACTCTTTTGCTTTTTCTTCTACAAAATCTAAAGAAATTACAATGGAACCCAAAGGCATATTTGGCATATCAAATTCTAATGGAAAAGATAAAACATCTGTAGCTTTATTAATATTTCTATGCTCACTATTTAATTCTCGAATTTCATCATTATGTACAATAATAAGTTCAATATCTTTTTGTGTTAAAGATGAAGCTATATCTTCAATAAGCGATGTTGGTACATCAAAAGAGGTGTTATTTTCAATATCAATCATTATTTACCTTTTAATTTACGCGATTGTAGCAAAGTTTTATATATTAGTAGATTAAGTAAAAAATTAGATTAAGTTTATTTAATGTTAAATATATGTTAGAATTATCAAAATAAATTAAAAGGATTTTTTATGGCTTTAGAAATTGGAACACAAGATAAAATAGAATTTAAAGTAAAACAATCAGATTTAGCAAGTAATTTAAATATATCACCAGATGATGGTTTTCCTGATGTTTTTGCAACTGCAAGAATGGTGGCACTTATGGAGTGTTCAGCTGCAAAAATATTAATTCCTTTTTTAAAAGAGGGTGAATTATCTGTTGGAGTTGGAGTAAATATTATACATTTAGCACCAACACTTGAGGGTGATACTGCAATTTCAACTGCTACATTTGAAGGAATGGAAGGAAAACTTTATAAGTTTTCTATTGAAGTAGTTGATTCAGCTGGAAAAGTAGGTACAGGAACTCATACACGTGCAATAGTTTCAAATGAAAGACTAATGAGTGGTGCTAAAAAGAGAATAGAAACGTTAAATTAGAGTTAAAAATAAATAATAGAACTATTTTAAAATAGTTCTATCATTTTTGTAACTTCATCTACTGGAAACTCTTTTAGATTAAGTTTTAGTTTTGTTTTTTGAGCAATTACTGCTTTTTTGATTCCTTGTGCTTGTGCTTCTTTTAATCTCATATCAATAGAATAAACATCTTTAATCTCACCAGTTAGTGAAACTTCACCAATAAATACAGACTCTTTTGAAATAGGTCTATCTCTAAATGATGAAATAATAGCAGCAACAACAGCTAAATCCGCAGAACTTTCTTTGATTTTTATACCACCTGAAATATTTATAAATACATCATAAGTATTTAGAGGTAAATCAATTTTCTTTTCAAGTAGGGCTAAAAGCATATTTAATCTATTTGCATCAAATCCTGTTGCGCTTCTTTTTGGATTTGGATAGGTACTTTCTGTTACTAAAGCTTGAACTTCAAGTATTAAAGCACGACTTCCTTCCATAGTAATTGTCAAAGCTGAACCACTTTGAGCTTTTGATTTATCAAAAAACTTTGAAGCAATATCTTTTGCAGATATTAAACCCTCAGCTGTCATTTCAAAAATACCAATTTCAGAAGTTGAACCAAATCTATTTTTGAAACCTCGAAGCATTCGTAACTCTTTTGAAGATTCACCTTCAAAATATAAAACAGTATCAACCATATGTTCTAAAACCCTAGGTCCTGCTATACTTCCATCTTTTGTGATATGACCTATTATAAACATTGCAATATCTGATTCTTTTGCTTTTCTCATAAGCTCAAAAGTAATCTCTCGCACTTGCGAAACACTTCCTGGTGCAGATGTAAGATTTGAAGAATAAATTGTTTGAATAGAATCAATAATCACAACTTCATAATCTACTCTTAAAAGCTCGTCTTGTATCTCTTCTAGTTTAATCTCACTTAATAAATATACATCATCGTGATTTGCATCAAGTCTATTAGCTCGTAGTTTTATCTGACCAGCACTTTCTTCACCTGATACATATAAAACTTTTTTCCCACCAGCTGCTATAGAACCTGCAACTTTTAAAAGTAAAGTAGACTTACCAACCCCAGGACTTCCCCCAATCAAAGTAAGACTTCCTGGAACTATTCCTCCACCTAAAACTAAATCAAACTCATCGTTGTTAGAAGAAAATCTAACTACATTATCTTGTTTGATTTGAGTAATTGGAGTTGCTTTTGTTTTTGTATCTCTTACTTTTGAAGTTTGTTTTATCACTTCTTGTTGGTCTTGATTTAACTCAATAAAAGAATCCCAAGAACCACAACTAGGACATTTTCCTAACCATTTTGTAGCTTGTTCTCCACAGTGTTGACATTCAAATAGTGATGTTTTTTTCTTTGCCATTTATTTTCCTTAAAAATCTAAAGGTGATTTTATATCATTTTTGTTTAATTCTTTTACTGTATAGGTAATGATAGTAAAAGACTTTAGATTATTTACCTAGTTATTTCATGAAAAAAGGTTTACTAAAATAATATCTAATATATTTTTATGTATCTAAAAATATTTCAATATGTAATATTTTTAATGATTGACATTGTTAATCTATTTTTTACAGATGATGGCGAAGAAATTATTAAAATAATAAGTGCAAGAAATGTAAATAGACAAAAAAGGAATAATCAAGATTGAAGATTAAATAGCTATTATCAGATACTTAGAAATTTAGAACAATTATATTAAAGGAAATAATCATTATGAAGATAATACTATGAAAAATATTGTTTATTCAATATGATAATTTACGATTTTATAGATTCAGTTAATTCAATAGTTACATCAATTGGAATAATAGTTACTACATTGATTATTATTTTAGTCAATAAGAATGTTATTTTACAATTTAAAAAAGAAAATTCATTTAAAAAATATTGTAACTTAAAAACTATTTTACCTCGTAGAATTTTTTTAATTAGTTTTTCATCTGTAATTGGATTAAGTATTTGGCAACTAATGAATACAAATTTTATAAGTGAAAAAGTAAAAAAGTTTATTTTTTTATATTTGCCTAATGGTAATCAATTAATTGTAAATAAAAAAAATGGTATTATTCATCATAAAATTATATGTAAAGATCATTTACCTAAAAAGAAAAATATTGGAAGTAACATGAGTTTTGCATCAAATGTAAAATTTCATAAATCAAAAAGTATAGAAATATTAAACCAACTTACAAAGAATATTTCAGTGGAGGATTCAATTGAAATATTGTTATTAGCTACAGCAAATAATCCTACATCTGTACACTTATATGATAAGCTAGTTAAATTATATGGGAAAATCAAAAAATATGATTCTATTCATATATTATTAAGTAATGCAGAAATTAAAATTAGTTATATGTTAATAGAGATGAATAATAATACTAAAGAATATAAACGATATAATAAAGCATTATCACATGTTTTAATCTTACAACAAAAAGTATTAGATAGAATAAGGTATAAAGCACTAAATTTATAATGAACTTTTATGCTTCGGGGAACTAAGAAATTAATTGTAAGTAATTCTAGAGGGAGGTTCGACTCCTCCAAAGTTCTTTTCTATATATTAACCTTCTTATAATTGTTCCTCTAATTTCAAATAAACAATATTTAAATACATTGGATAATATATAATATGAAAAAAATAAAACTCTTTACAGATGGAAGTGTAAATCCTCAGAAAAAAATAGGTTTTGGTGCTTATCTTTTACTTACAGATGATAATTTGAAAAATTTAGATGATTTAAAATCAAATGTTATTTTAAAAAGATTTGAAAATACTTCTTCAACAAAATTGGAAATACAAACACTTCTTTGGGCTTTGAGTGATATAAATATCATTGATTCTACTATTGAGATTTATACTGATTGTCAAAATATTATTGGGCTTTTGCATAGAAAAGAAAAATTACAAGCTTTGGATTATCATTCTAGTTCGGGTAAGCTTTTGAACAATAGTGAACTTTATAGAGATTTTTTCAAGCTTTTAGAAAAATATAATTGTGAGTTTATTAAGGTAAAAGGGCATAAAAAAAATAGCTTAAAAAATGATATTGATGAGGTATTTAATATCGTAGATAAAGCAGCTAGAACTGCTTTACGGGGTGAGAGTAAAACTTAAGGTTTTACTTTCATTCTGAAATATCTTGGAAATTTATATTTTAATGAATCATCAATCTCAAGAGGAAATACTTTTAAAATTGATGGTTTAATCAAGTTGTAGTATTGTTTGTTTCCATCCATATATTTTAATTGTTGATATTTCCCATTTTTTAAGATAGTTAATCTTATATTTACTTCACTTATATTGTTTATTAGGCTTTTATCTACATCTCTTGATATATTTGAATAGATTTTGTCTTCTATTGATTTATAAAATTCTCCTATAGTTATTGGAGTTGAGATTTCTTCTTTGATTTCTTCTGGAAGTTTCTCTATTATTACTTCTTCTTGAACTTCTTTTACTTTCTCTTTTATTTCTTTTGGAAGATTTTCTAGAGATTTTATTGTTTTTATTTCTTCTACTTCTTGATTTTCATCTTCTGTAGTAGTAATAATTTTTTGTTCTTCATTTATTATTACAGGTTCTTTTTTCTTTATGTCAATTTTCTTTTCAATAGTAGTTTGATTCTCAAATGAGTTATCTGTAATATCTTCAGATCCAAAAAAGAAAGAGTATAAGCCATATAATAAAGCTCCTATTACTAGTAAAATTAAAGTATCTTCAATAAATGATTTACTTTTGGTATTCAATATTTATCCTTGTATATAAAATTTAAAAAATATAAGTTAAGCTAACTCCACCCCAATTTTCTCTTGTACTATTTTCATTTGTAAAAATTAATTTTGAAGTTTTAAAATTGAATGATAATAAAAAATCATCATAAAAAGTATCAATTGAAATTAGTTGTGTAAGTGTACCTTCTATTTTGTCTAGTTCATATGATTTATCATAATCATTTATATAAAAATAATCAGTATATGTGTACCCTAAACCATAAGATAACGCCCATCCAAAGTCTTTATTTGTTTTTGAGTCTATATTTAAAAGATTATTCTCATTAGATCCTATAAGTCTTCCTACTGTATTAAATGTATCTGGATAGTTATTCCCATATCTCAACATAGTTCCAACCATTGCTGCTCTATTATAATTCCCAAGATCTATTCTAACACTACTTATTATATCCATTTTTCCATAGCTAAAACTTTTTTTGAAGTTTTTATATCCAAATGAATAGGCAAAGTTATATAAAAAATTATCTTTTAATTGATTATCCCAACCTTCAGGTTTTGTATTTCCTGTTATATCATGATAGCCTTTTTGAAACTCTGCTGTTTTTGTACTAGGTCCTACCATTCCTATTGTTAACATATATTGATGAAATAAATTTTCATTCCATTTAAAAAGTGCAAAATCTAAAGTTATAACACCTGCATAGGGTACATCTCCAACTATTTTGTCACTTCTTTTTAAATCATCTGGAGTAAATGCAAGTTGTGAATAGGCGATACCAAAAGATTGGTATTTTGTATCTTGTGTAAAAGTGGGTATTGAAGTAATGTATTTAAAAAATTTACTATCATATTTTTCTAAATCATTTGTATCTTTATTGCTTAAATACATAAATGAAGTACCATTTGTATAATGATTGTCATCTCCATCTACGACATCATTTTCTAAATTTATTGTAAATGTTTGTGCATATAAGTTTATTGAAAATAAAATTGCAATAAAAAAATAAGTATATAATTTCATATTTAACCTTTTTGTAGTAATATTGAAAAATTATATAATAAAACAATTAGGAAAAAATTAAATGATAATTTACTTACATGGTTTCGCAAGTGCAGGTTTTGGAGTAAAAGCCCAAAAATTCTTAGAATACTTTGAAGATGAGATAATTACACCAACACTTCCAACAATACCAAATTTAGCAATAGCTACACTAGAACAGCTGATAGAGGCTTTTTTGAATAGAGGTGAAAAGGTATCTTTGATAGGTTCTTCATTAGGTGGTTTTTATAGTTTATATCTTGCAAATAAATATAATCTAAAAGCTGTATTAATAAATCCTGCTGTTTATCCTTGGATTACATTAGAAAATTATAGAAAAGATGAATATGAATTAGCAACATCTTATTATGATAATTCAAAGTTTGAATTTAATCATTCTCATTCTCAATCTTTACGAAATTATGAAGTTTTGATTATCAAAAATCCTGAAAACTTTTTAACTTTACTTCAAGATGAAGATGAAATTTTAGATTATGAAGAAGCCGCTGAAAAGCTTGAAGAAACAAATTTGATAATAGAAGAGGGTGGGAATCATTCTTTTGTAGGAATTGAAAAATATTTTAGAAAGATTAATTCTTTTTTATCTTAATAATAAGAAGATAGTTTTATCTTCTTATTTTAATTTATTTGATAACTTTTCCATTTTTTTTGTACATATACACTTATAGTTTCATAAGAGCATAATTATATATTTGTCCTTTTATTTCTTTTTTAATTCTTTCATAAAGTTTTTGAAGTGGGGAAGTAGTTCTTTAAAAGGTTTGGAATCCTTATTTTTCAACATAACTTCACTAAACAATTTTAAACCAATAAGTAATGCTTTTGTATCTTGATTATCAAGTTGCATCTTGCCTTCCATTTGTTCTACAATTTTAAAAATATCATCATGATTTTTTGTTTCAAATACTAAAGGATTTGCTTCAAGATCATTGCCTTTTGCATCTTCTAAATGCTCAATTGTAAACTTATATAAATTACCTTTCATTCTTTCTCCTAATATTTATTTTTTATTTAGCTAAATACGCATCTAATTTTGGTTTAACAAGAATGGTCATCATTGGAGACATTACTAAAGCAAATGGAAGTGCCAGTAAATAACTCTTTAACCAAAAAGATGAAAACAGATTGAAATCTGAGTATCCATGTATATTTATAGTTGTCACTACTGCCATTATTGCTTCCATTGATAAAGCCATAAGAATTCCAATGGCTATATTTTGTAAAATTTCTTTTTGATTAGGGATACTTATTTTAACTATTTTATTTGAAATAATCATTATGATTGCACCAAGTGGCATCATTACAAGTATTGCAAAAAATAGTGAGCTATACCATGTGAAGAAGAACTTATTCGAAAATCCAATATTGGCATAAGTCATAATAGCAATAAAAGTACCTCCTATTAGACTCATCATCCCAATCATTACAAAAATCTTTTTTAGTGTTTTGTTATCTAATATTTTATTCATTTATTTGACAACTTTTCCATTTAAATAAACACTCGTTTCCATCTCAGTTTCATTTTGGATACCTTCTCCTGCAAAACACATACTAAGTGCTTGTTTAGCATATTTAACTAACTCTTCTTTTTTTGCATCACTTGTCACAATAACTTTTGTAATAACATTATCAAGATGACCATTCATAGAAGGGGTCATAAAATTATCTTGAACATAATCAAATTGATGTTCAACTCTATAGTTATCTATATTAATCCCTTTTTGATGATAGTAACCCTTAGCTGCAGTTAATTGACTCATTAAACAAAAAGATGTTCCTAAAGTAAAGTAATCTCTTGACGTTGGTGCTTTATCTATTCCTTCATATCCACGACTATCATCAGTATAAAGTTCCCAAGTTGCATAGTTTTCAGTTAATGATTTTGCTCTAATTTTATGCATAAATGGTCTTGTTTTATCATTTGCAGATTGCGCAATTACAATTTCACTAAATGCCATTGAACTTGGAAATTTATGCATATCTATAGAGAAATCATCTTTAACTTTAATTGTTTGAAGTACATTATTTAAATCAGGTGTGATGTTAGTGATTATTTGACCATTATCTTTTGATAGTGGAGTTCCTACTTTTCCTAGGTGTGCTTGTAATCCTGCCCAATTATCCGTATTTACTTGAATACCTACATCAATAGTAGATTTATTTGCTAAACCTTCTCCCACTGCCCATGCTTTAATTGCCATTTGTTTTAATTCTTTTATTTTTGAAGCTGGTTCATTACTTGAAATTAATATATTTGATACAACTTTATCTGTGTATCCAGACCATTTATCACTCATAGTATCAGACCATCTAAAAAATATTTCTGATTCTACTTTTACATCTTTCACATCTAAACCCATAACTTGAATAGCTCTTTCAACTTGAGTTAATAAACTTGAAGCTGATCCTGCTGCATAATAAGTCAAAGGATTTGGAGCAGTTTGATTATGACCTGCTCCCCTTTCATCACTTACAGCTTCCCATGCACTAAATTGATCCTCACCTACTGGTTTTACGATACCTTTTTTAAGAAAAGGTGCTTCTTTATTTACTATATTTTGTGTTGTTGTAACAATATTTTCTGTAATTGAACCATTTACTGCTATTGCTTTTGTAGGAGTAAAAGTTATAGGGCGAGTATAATTATTTAATCTTTTTGCAATTTGATAAATTGTTTGGTCTTGATTTACATCACTTTGTCCATAAACTGCACTTCCTGATACTAATAGTGCTACTACTATTGATAGTGTATTTATTTTCATCTTCGTTCCTTTTTTACTTTAAATCTTTTTTAATTTATCACTGAAAATATATATTCAGTAATTATTGTTTTTGGATTTTCAAATTGAAAATCTGGATTAAAGAACATGTATATTCCTAAAAGTACAGCCACAATTGATAATATTTAACTGCAAAAGCTGTAATATAGAATTTACGTCCTTTGAATACTGTCTTTCTAGAAAGATATAATTAAATGTAACATCTATTAACTTAAAACTAACTTTCTAGAAAGATATATTTATCAACAGTTATTCTAGAGAATTTTATGATTACTTATTATTTTTTTAAGATTGAAAATGATTTAGAGAGAAATACTTTTTAGTAAATATTTTAAGAAGTTTAGCAAAAAATAGAAAAACTATTTTACTTTCATAGTTTTTTCTATTTTCTTGGCTATTTTATTTATTTCATTAGTTTACCAAAAGGTCCAAATTGATGTTCTATAGTTTCCATATTTGGTCTATAAACATCAGGAGCTTTTACAATATCATCTGGAAAATCAGAAGTTCTATTGATTTTTTCTGGTCTATAATGACTATCTTGATTCATAAATGCAGCAACATCATATGCTTCTTTATCTGTTAATATAGGGTTTTCTTTTGTTGCACCTAGAGGCATATTTGCTTTAATAAAGTCAGCAGATTTTAATAATCTATACATTCCTGCACCTTTATTGTAAGTATCGTCACTTCCCCATAATTTTGGGAACATATAACCATTTGCACGTCCAGGATTTTTAATTCCTTCACCATTTGCTCCATGACATGATGCACAATTTTGTGAATAAACTTTTTCACCATTTACAACATCTGCCTTAGTAGTTTTCACCATTTCTCTATCAATTTTAGTTAATCTTCTACCTTCAAGTTTTGCTCCTCCTACAGGATAAGCTTGACTTAACCAATGCATATAAGCTTTCATGGCTTTCATTTCTTTACCTTCTGTTGGTAAAGAGTATCCATTCATACTTCTTTGCATACATCCATTTATTCTTGCACTTAAAGTTCCAATACCATCTTCTCTTGGTCTATATTGAGGAAATGCACCAAAAGTTCCTACAAAAGGAGCAGAATACTTTTTTGTTCCTGCATCTAAGTGACAGTTTTGACATGCATTATTATTTCCTGTATATCTCATACTTGCATCTTCAACTTCAGGTCCTATATATTTATATGTATGAACAATAAGTTCTTTACCATATTTAACTAATTTCCCATATTGATTATCAGGTAAATCTTTCATATCTGGAACTACATATTCCATTTTAGGTTGTTCAAATCCTCTATCACTTCTTTTTTGTAACTCTTTTTTATCAAAAGCAAAAACACTTGAAGAAAAAACAGTTGTCAATAAAGTTGAAATAAGAATTAATCTTTTTTTGTTAAGTTTCACAGTAACTCCTTTTTATATAAAATTATTTTACATTTAAAGAGTTACTTTAGTGTATATTTTAAAGTGTATGTTTTAAGTTATAATTAAGTATAAAATAAGTCTTATTTAAAAAAAATATATTTGAAAGTTGTTCCATCTTTTTCTGTAGAATCTAAAAATATATTAATATTATTTTCTTGACAAATATTTTTTATAATATTTAGTCCTATTCCAAAACCACCTTTTATATGGTTTTCTTTTTCATATCTCATAAAAATATTTTTCTTATTTTTTATTGGATTTGAATAATTATGGACACTGAAAATAATATGGTTTTCTTTTTTTATTAAATTAATTGTGATTATAGTTTCTTTAAATGAATATTTTATTGCATTTGAAAGTGTATTATCAATAATTCTTAGAATATGTGTTCTATTTATTATTAAATTTATATTCTCTTCTATATTTACATTGAATTTAATACTTTTGGGACTTGCTAAGCTTTCAAATTGATCTAATCTTTGTTTTAATATATTTGTAAAATCTATATCTTCTTTATTGTATTGAACTCTTTTTTGTTTTATTAAATATTCAATATCTTCATAGACTAAAAAAAGATTTTTTGTAGCATTTATTGAACGCTCAAGTTCTTTTGCTTTTTTTTGCTTATTTTCAAGTATTTCAAGATTTAGTTGTATGATTCCAAGTGGGGTTTTTAGTTCATGCATTGCATCATTGAAAAAAGCATCTAAATATTCATTTGCTTTTTTATAAGGTTCAACACTTGCTTTTATAACAAAATAAATAGAAATGAAAATAAAAAGCCCAATACCAAGACTTAAGATAAGAATTTTGAAATATACTTCATCAAAAGAGATTTTTTTGCTAAGTTGAAGATATTTTGAATTTAATCTATTATTTGAGAGCTCTACTTCTATAGACATTTTCAAGTTACTATTTACATTTAGATTTCTTGTTTGATATATTACTTTTTTATCTTTTGTTAATAAAGTTGCTTCAAATTTAAAAGATTTTGGAAAAATAAAAGTATCACTTTTAGAGTTTGAGAAGTCATAAATTGCTCTTTGTATTATTTGAGCATGCTCTATTAATAGTCTATTTTGAGTATTTTTATAATTTTCTAATTCTAAATTAGTATAAAAGTATGTAGGAATAGCAATAAATATAAAAAATATTCCAGTATAAAAAATAGAAATTTTTAGAATAAAGTTTTTACTTTTCTCTATCAATTTTATATCCTATGCCTCTTTGGTTTATAATAAATTCTTTTGAAGTTTTATCTCTAATTTTTTTAATACAAACTCTAATATCTGCTTCACAAATATACTTATCTTCCCATACGTCATTTCTTAGTTTATCTATACTTACAAATTGATTCTTATTTGATACTAAACAAAAAACTACTCTTTTTTCTTTTTTTGTTAAGTTAATCAAAGTATTATTTATAAAAAGTTCTCTTTTTAAAATGTTATATGTAAAATTAGGTTTTAATTTGATTTGATCAGAACTTTCATCAGTATAAAATAGTTTTATAAGTTGTTCAATTCTATATTTTAATTCTTTAGGTGAAAAAGGTTTTTTTATATAGTCATTACAACCTAATTCATATCCTAAGCTTAGATTATTTATATCAGTAAGAGAAGTTATATAAATTACAGGAGTATTGTTATTATCTTCTCTAATTGTTTTTACTAGTTCATATCCACTTAAAGATGGAACTTTTATATCCAAAATTAATAAATGGTATTTATTTATATAAATAGCATTTAATGCATCTTCGCCATCTTCAAAATCATCAATTTGATATCCTAAGGATTCTAAATACTCTTTAATAGTATCTTTATAATCTAAATTATCTTCTAGCAGTAAAAGTCTCATTTAATTTTAACCTTAGAGTTGATATATATAGTTTCATATTTATAATCATTACTGATATCTAAATGCTTATTATTATCAATTCCTGTGAAAATATATCCTAAATGCTTATTATCTAAACCATAATATGAGAAATAAGCAAAGGAGTAATTTTCATTTGAAATATATCCATAATCTTTAATATTATCTAAATCTAAATTATTTAAGTGATGAATATTAGCTTTATTTATAAGAATATAGTCTTTTATTCTTTTTTTATTTTTTAATTCACTTGCAATATTTAAGTATTCTTTATCTAATAATACAAATAGCTCATAACCTTTTTTAGCAAGTTCATGTGATAAATAATCAAAATCTATAATAGCTTCAACTGAACCTAAATATTCATTGTTTTCAATTATAGGAGAAATAGCTTTGATATTTAATCTCTCTCCTAATTCAATAGATACAATAGGTTTTTTCTCTTTTGCTACTTTTATTAAACCTTGTCTAAAAGATGCTAAATTTAGGTTCTTTGTATTTATATCCCAACTTCTAATATATGTTGTTAAATTTTTATTATGTATTTGGATTTCAAGAGTACTATTTTGTAATTGTTTTAAGGTCTTGATTTTCGTATTAACGATTTGAAAGCTTTTTTTTCTATCTTTTTTTATAAAACTGTCAATAATTGTTTTATCCTCAGAGAGTAAAATAGATAAAGATAAAGCATATCTCTTTTGTTCTTCAAAAAGATTTTTTGTAGTTGTTAGGGCATTTTCTAATTTATTTATAAGTCTATTGCTATTGTTTAAGTTATTTAGGAAATAGAAAACTAAAAAAATAGTAAAAGAGGCAATTACTATTATGGCAAATAAATATCTATTTGTTTTTGAGTTTAAAAATCCCAAACTTTACCTCTTTTTTTTAACTATTTTTCTTCTGTATAAATCTCATCTAATAGTGAATCTACAAATGCATCAGGACTAAATTCGATTAAATCCTCTTTTTGTTCACCAACTCCTACAAAGAATATTGGAAGTTCAAGTTGATTTGAAATAGAAAATAATGCTCCACCTTTTGCAGTTCCATCAAGTTTTGTAACAATAATTCCATCAATACCAACCATTTCATTAAAAGCTTTTGCTTGTGCGATTGCTGTATTTCCTTGTGTTCCATCTAAAATCATTAGTTTTTGATGTGGAGCATTTTCTTTTGCTTTTGAACAAACTTTTACAATTTTAATAAGTTCATTATTAAGATTTTTTTGTGTTTGTAATCGTCCTGCTGTATCAATAATTACATTATCAATGTCTTTTGCAATTGCTGATGAAATAGTATCATAAGCTACAGCTGAAGAGTCATGACCTTGTTTTGTTTTGATAATTGGAACATCTAATCTATCGGCCCATGTTGAAAGTTGTTCAATTGCAGCTGCTCTAAATGTATCTCCAGCTCCTAAAATCACACTTTTCCCATCTTGTTTAGCTTTATAGGCTAATTTAGCGATTGTTGTAGTTTTACCAGCTCCATTTACTCCAATAATAAGTCTTACAAATGGTTTTGGTAAATTACTTAAATCAACATCAGGTGCATGTTCAAAAAGCATTACAAGTCTGTGTCTTAACTGTTTTCTTGTAATTTCAGCAGGTAATCCATCCATTGCTTTTTCAATAATTTCATATTCCATATCTGCTTCAATTAGCATTTCTTCAATATCATCAAAATCAATTTTTTCTTTTTTTGTTGGAATAACTGTTTTAATACTTGAAAATGTTTTTTCTAAAGCTCTTGAAAAGAAACCTTTTTTCTCTTCTACTTCTTTTATTTCTTCTTTAATAGGTTCAATTATTTTTTCTTTTACTTCTTCAACCACTTCTTTTTCAAGTTCTTTTACTTCTTCTACAATTTCTTGAACTTTTTCTTCAATCTTTTCTTCTATAACTTCTTTGGGAAGTTCTTCTTTTGGTTCTTCTTTCTTTTTCTTTTTAAAAAAACTAAACATTACTTACCTTTATTTCTCAAGAATTTTTTTGATATCAATTTCCATCATTTCAGAAGGAACAATTCCTACATATTTTTGAAATATTGTTGAATCTTTATCAATTAAAATCATAGTTGGAATTGATTTTATTTCTCCTAATCCTGTTGATAATGCAAAATTCTCATCACTATTTGTCACTTGATAATTAATTTTATATTTATTTATAAATTCATTTATAATTTCATTTGATTTATCTTGTTCTAATAAAACTGAAACTATTTTTAAATCATTTGCATATTTATTTTGTAGATTAACTAAATTAGGAATCTCTGCTTTACAAGGTGGACACCATGTTGCAAAAAAGTTTAATAATATAATTTTTTCAGGATAATCTTTGAAAATTATTTTATCTCCTTGAATTTTTACATTTAAATCTAAATTATCTGTTGTTTTTAATACAAAGTCTTTTTTTACTGTTACTTCTTTTTTAGTATCTGTTTTATTTGATTGTTCACCATCTGTTTTTGAATCACATCCTGTAAAAAATAAAATTGATAAAATTGATAAAGATGCTAATGTTTTAAACTGCATTTTAATTCCTTTGGGTAAAATTATTTGTTGGGTAGGAATTTTACCTAAGTGAGGCTTAAAAATGGAATTAAATCACAAAAGTGATTTTAGAAAATCGTGTATAAAAAGATTAAAGTTTACAAGTGTAACTTCAAAGTATTATAAAGACAAAATTGTCCTTAAAAAATTAGAAAATTTTATAAATAGAAGCAAAGCAAAAAATATTTTATTATATATACCTTTAGGTATAGAAGTTGATGTTAAACCATTAATAAATAAATTAAGAAAAATAAAAAATAAAAATGTTTATGTTCCTTATATGGAAGGTGATAGTTTTAAGATAGTTAAATATAGATTACCTCTACAAAAAAAGAAATTTGGAATAGAAGAAACGAATAACTCTTTTTTTAAAGCAGCGCAAATTGATTTAGCCATAGTACCTATTGTGGGAGTAGATGCTATTGCTAAGAGAATTGGCTTTGGAAAAGGAATGTATGATAGATTTTTTGGTAGATTATCTTATAAACCAACACTAGTTTTTACACAATTAATACTTTGTCAAAGTGACAAAATTTTATCTGAAAGTTACGATATTCAAGCAGATTATATAATAACTAATTAAGGTTTTGAATATGGAATATATTATTGGATGTATTGTAATAGCATTTATTAGTGCAGTATCAAGCATAATAATTGTTAGAAAAATTGATAGAGCTAAGTTTCAAGTGTTTATTGAACAAGCAAAAGCAAAAGCAAAAGTGATTGAGCATGAGGCTGAAGTTTCTTTAAAAGATTCGCAGTTAAAAGCAAAAGTTGAGTGTGATAAAGAGTTTAGAAATGCAAGACGTGATTATGAATCTATGCTTGCAAAAATTGAGAGAAAAGAAAAAGAATTAAACGAACATCTTGAAAAAGAACTAGGAATAATTAAATCTGAAAAAGAAGAGATTATTGAAAAAAACAAGAAAATAACAACAATTAAAGAGGGTTTAGAAAAACAAAGAAAAACTTATGAAGTAAAAACTTTGGAAGCGATAAAAATTCTTGAAAATGCATGTGGTCTTACAGTTGATGAGGCTAAAGAATTAATGATTAAAAAAGTTAAAGAAGATTCAAGAGCACAAATAGCTTCAATTTTTAGAAAAAAATATAAAATTGCAGAGGCAAATACAAAAAATGAAATTAATAATATGCTATCTCATGCAGTTACAAGATATGCAGGAGAGTTTGCAGCTGAGCGATTAATCAATAATTTACCAATTAAAGATGATGAAACAAAGGGTAAGATTATTGGTAAAGAGGGACGAAATATTAAAGCTCTTGAAATGTTATTAGGTGTAGATATTATTATTGATGATACTCCAAATACTATTACTATTTCTTCATTTAACCTTTATAGACGGGCTATTGCTACACGAACTATTAAAGATTTATTAGAAGATGGTAGAATTCAACCAGCAAGAATTGAAGAGATTTTTAATAAAGTGAAAAAAGAGTTTGATGCTAATATTTTAAAAGAGGGTGAAGATGTAATACTAGAACTTGGTATTAAAACAATGCATCCTGAACTTATCAAATTAGTTGGAAGACTTAGATATAGAGCATCTTATGGACAAAATGCCTTAGCTCATACTTTAGAAGTATCACATTTAGCTGGATTATTAGCTGCTCAAATGGGTGGAGATGCAATTTTAGCAAGACGTGCTGGATTATTACATGATATTGGAAAAGCTTTAACTCATGAAATGCCAGGTTCTCACGTAGACCTAGGTGCTGAAATTTGTAGAAGATATGATGAACCTGATACTGTAATAAATGCTATTTATGCACATCACGGTCATGAAGAACCTATAAATGTAGAAAGTGCAGCTGTTTGTGCTGCGGATGCTTTAAGTGCTGCAAGACCAGGAGCAAGAAGAGAAGTATTGGAAAGTTTCTTAAAAAGAGTGGAAGAAGTAGAAAATATTTCAACTTCAAAAACAGGAGTTTTAAATGCCTTTGCAATTAATGCAGGACGTGAAGTTCGAGTTATTGTAAAAGCACAATTAGTAAACGATGATGAAGCTGTTATTTTAGCTAGTGAAATAGCAAAAGAAATTGAAGAAAAAGTTCAATATCCAGGTGAAATAAAAGTAAATGTAATTAGAGAATTAAGAGCTCAATCTTACGCTAGATAAAAGAGAAAAAGAGAAAAAGAGAAAATGAAAATAAATACGCCAACAACAAAAATTATTGCAGGAAAATATAAAGGTAAAACAATAGCTTTACCTTCATTAGATGTTACAAGATCGTCTAAATCAAGACTTAAAGAGTCTTTATTTAATGTTTTACAGTTTGATATTATTGATAAAATATTCATAGAAGCTTTTGCAGGTTCTGGATCTATTGGTCTTGAAGCAGTTTCAAGGGATGCTAAAAAAGCATATTTTGTAGAATTAGATAAAGGTTCATATAATATTCTTGTAAAAAATTGTAAAGCAATTGATATGAATAAATGTCAAACAATTATTGGAGATACTTTTGTTCAAACACCTTCTATTTTAGAATCTTTGAAAAGTTCAAATGATGAAATTATACTTTATGTAGATCCTCCTTTTGATTTTAGAGATGGTATGGATGATATTTATGCAAAATCTTTTAAAATGATTGAAGAAATAGAAAATGAAAATATTTTTATGATTATTATAGAGCATGTTACAACTTTAGAAATTCCAAATACACTTGGTAAATTTACTTTAAGTAAAACTAAGAAGTTTGGTAAAAGTACACTTTCATATTATACTTATTCATAGGTAGAAAAAATGTATAAATTTGCGACATATTTAATAGTTTCTTTAATTGGATTAGTTTTTATATTGCCATTTTTTTATACAGTATCTCCTTATGAATTAAATCCCTTGAAAATTCTAACTAGTCCATCTTTAGAACATCTATTTGGAACAGATAGATTAGGTAGGGATGTATTAGCTAGAATCCTTGAAGGTGGACAAACTTCACTTATAATTGGCTTTTTAGCAGCTAGTATATCTTCGCTAGTTGGTTTGTTTATTGGAATAAATGCAGGATATTTCAAAGGAAATATTGATAAAACTATAACTATAGTAATAGATTTATTTTTAACATTTCCTACATTTTTTTTACTTTTAGCTTTGGTTTCATATATTCAAGCTTCATCTGTTATTTTAATCATTGTAATTTCAATTACAGGATGGATGGGAATGGCTAGGCTTATAAGAAGTGAAAGTTTTGCAATAGGAAATAAACCTTATATTAAAATATTAAAACTATCAAATGTTTCTACTTTTAAAATCATATTTAAATATTTTTCACCTTTATTAGCTCCAATATTTCTTATATCTTTTACTTTTGGAGTAGGGGGTTCGATTTTAGCTGAATCTGGTCTTTCTTTTTTAGGACTTGGTATAAATCCACCTCAAATGTCTTGGGGTTCATTATTAAGTGATGGAAAAAGTGTAATTGATATAGCTTGGTGGGTTAGTTTTTTCCCTGGTTTAATGATATTTTTAATTACATTTTCGCTTATTCAGATTTCAGATTTTTTACAAAGTAAATTTAATACAAAAGAAATTCAAAACTCTTAAAATAATAAGGATATTTATCATGACTTACTTTTTTAAAATACTTTTTTTATTACCGTTATTAGTTTTCACTGCATGTTCTTCAAAAAATGAACTTAAAATAAATGAGCAAATGAATTCTTTTTCTTTATACAAAAATGTTGTAATTTTATCGACACCTCAAACAGTTCCAAGTCCTTTTTCTATTGGATTAGGTGTTGGAAGTAGTATATCTAGGCATGTCGGAGTTAGTATGGGCACAACAATCCGTCCAGAAATTTCAAATGATGAAGCTTTGGATTTAGAAAGAAGTATTGCATTACATAATATTTCATTATCAAATATTATAAAAAATGAATTTTCTCAACAAATGAAAAATGATGAGTACTATCAAAACAAATTTGTTCCATTTGGAGCTAATTATACAGTTCATTTATTTATTCCAAAGTTTTTAATTGATAAATCAATGTTTAGTTCTAATGCGAACTTAAAAGTTTATATTGATTTAGAAATATTAAACAAAAATAGTGATGTTATATATTCAGATAGTGTAGTAAATGAATCTTTTTCATATAAAGAAAATAGTTTATTAAATAATAAAATGGTTTTAGAAAAAGCATTAATAGACTCAATTGAGAAATCTATTAAAGAATTGATTTCAAATATGAAGAAAAGCTAAAAGCTTATCTTCTTACATTTTATTTAATATTTTATCCATAATTGAAGTTGAAAAAATTCTCTTACAAAATCCTAGAATATATGTTGCTTTTGTAACATAATATCTAGGTTTTGGTTTTTTTGTATTCATAATTTTAAATACCACATTTGCAACAGAAGATGCTGGAAGATTGAAAGGTGTATTGTCTTTTGTCGATTCTAATCTCTTTTTTAACTCTTTTTTATAAAGCTTGCTAAAATAACTATTTTCAATATCAATATTTGCATTAAAATTCTTCAAAGAATTTTCTCTAAAACTTGAAGTTACAGG
The DNA here is from genome assembly GCF_003667345.1 of Poseidonibacter antarcticus. Classification (NCBI taxonomy): domain Bacteria; kingdom Pseudomonadati; phylum Campylobacterota; class Epsilonproteobacteria; order Campylobacterales; family Arcobacteraceae; genus Poseidonibacter; species Poseidonibacter antarcticus. The sequence goes on along the minus strand of NZ_RCWF01000001.1, from coordinate 454,168 downwards.
ACCTGTATTAATAACACTTACAGAGATATTTGAGCCTATTACTTCTTGTCTTAAAGTGTCTGTTAATCCTTCTATTGCATATTTACTTGCATTATAAGCACCTCTAAATTTTAAAGAAATAATCCCTAAAACAGAACTATGTTGTATTATTTTTCCATAACCTTGTTTTCTAAATATTTTCATTACTTGAATTGTAACTTCGTGTAATCCAAATATGTTTGTTTCAAACTGTTCTTTTAAAACTTCAGTACTTAGATCTTCAACTGCACCTGGTTGCCCAAATCCTGCATTGTTAAATACTGCATCTAATCTTTTATCATTTTCTAAAATTGTACTAAGTGCAGAAGCTATTTGCTCTTTGTTTCTTACATCAATTTTAAATGCATTAAAGCCTAAGTTTTTAAGCTTGATTACATCTTTATCTTCTCTAGCACTTGCATATACTTTAAAACCATTATGTTTTAAAACCAATGCAGTTTCTAAACCTATACCTGTTGAACATCCTGTTATTAATATGTTTTTCATTTAACACTCTTTTTCTTTAATTAAAGGTATTATATCCAATCAAAAATATGGATAGATAATGAATAATATAAAAAAGCTTTTGGATAATGAATTTGAACAAAGAAATAAAGAGTATGAACTCTCGTACGACAAACCAGACCCACTTTTGGTAGCAAGTAGATATGATGATGAATATATAATTCTTTTATGTGCTTTATTTGCTTATGGAAAAGCCAGTATGATTGTAAAATTTCTAGATAGCTTAGATTTTTCACTTTTAGATGCAAGTGATGAAAAAATTGATAAAGAATTAGACTCATTTTATTATAGATTTCAAAATAGTGAAGATATAAAGATAATATTTAAAACATTTAAAAAAATGAAAAAAACAAGTAGTCTAAATGAGATTTTTCTAAAAGGATATAAAGAAAATAGTTCTATTTTAGAAGGCTTAGACTATCTAATAAAACAAATACATGAAATAGCAAATCATAAATCCCAAGGTTTTACATTTTTAGTTTCAAGTCCTTTAAAAAGAGATAAAAATGGACAAATAAAAGAAATAGGAAATGCACCATATAAAAGATGGAATATGTTTTTACGTTGGATGGTAAGAGATGATGAACTTGATTTAGGATTATGGAAAGGTATAGATAAAAAAGATTTGATACTGCCTTTGGATACACACACCTTTAATGTATCAAGAAAGCTAGGACTTTTAACACGAAAAACCTATGATTTAAAATCTGCATTGTTAATCACAGAAAAATTAAAAAGTTTTGATATAAATGACCCTATTAAGTATGATTTTTCACTGTATCGTATTGGACAAGAAAAATTATTTATATTTTAAATATTTTTTCCAATATTAAAAATAATCTTAAAGCAAGCACCATCTATAGTATTTTCTACAGAAATTTCACCATCTAATTTCATAGTTAGAATATTTTTTGCTAAGAATAGTCCTAGTCCACTAGATTTTAAACTAGTTAAATCTTTCTCAAAAATACTGTTTATTGGAGTTGTTTTTATTCCTCCTGCATTGTCACTAATAGTTATGATTATTTGTTTGTTTATTTTTGTGCTTACAATTTTTATAAATGGATTTTTTATATTTTTACTTTTAAATACTTTAATGGCATTTTCAAGTATTATTAAAAATATATTGGAGATTAAATATTTATCTGAATATAAAGTATATTTATTTTTTGTTTCAGTAATTATTTTTATATTTAATGAATCAATTTGACTTTTAAAAATCTTTATAGAAGATGATATGGAATTACTTAAATCAATATTCTCTATACCTTTTTTATCTGCATATAAATCAAGAAATTTTTCTCCTGTCTTTGACATATAAGTAGTAGTAGTTTTTATTTGTTCTAGTGAATTATCAATTATTTGTGATAAATTAGGGTCTTTAAACTCTTTTGCAGCAGATATATTATTCATTGCATAATATATATGATTAATTGGTTCTTTCTATTGATGGGACATATTAATCATACTTTGACCAATATTTGAGAGTTTTGTATATTCATTTAATAAAATCAAAGCATTTTCTTTGTCTTTTCTTAATTCTAGTAATCTTTCCATCCTAATATATCTTATTTATATATCAATCTTACAAATCCTAATAAAAAAAGTCCTATTGAAACCTCTTTGGGTTCAAAGCCATACAATACATAGAAAATTGATGCAAAAATAAGCCCAAGAGATATAGCATATGATTTTAAAAGTTTTTTAGTACTATTTGCAATAAACTCTAACTGATTATTTGATAACTCAACTTCAAGAGTACCTTCACTAGCTTTTCTAATAACTGTCTTTAAATTTTTTATCATAAATGGTAGATCTTTTACCTCTTCAACAATTGTTTCAGATATTGACTCTTTAGCACCTAATGCTTTTGGAAGATTTTTTGTTAATATTGGAAGAATATCTTTTACACCATTGAAATTCTCAATATATGTAGTACCTAATCCTTCAATAATAGCACTTACTCTTAAAATATAAATAGCATCACTTGGAAGTTTAAAAGGTAAATCTCTTGTACTTTCTAAAACTTCAAATGCAAGTTTTTGCATTGATTCACTATCTAGATTATTATTTGAGAAAATATCAAACATTTTTGCTGTAAATTCTGCTAATTCACTTGTAGGAGCTTCATAAGCAATCGTTCCTAATCTTTTGCTGGCACTTATATATGTTTCATAATCTTGTTCGTTAGCAGCTTTAATAAGCTCAATAATAGCTATTCTTTTATCATTTGGAATTGTCTTTACCATTCCAAAATCAAGTAAAATTAATTCACCTTTTTTGTTTACTAATAAATTTCCTGGATGTGGATCTGCATGAAAATATCCATTTATTAACATTTGTGTTGTATAAAAGTCTACAAGATTTGCAATAATAGCTTTGAAATCAATATTATGACCTAATATATTTTCTTTGTCATCAAATCTAAAACCTTCTTCAAAACTCATAACTAGAGCATCATCACAAGAATATTTTGCATAAGCTTTTGGAAATCTTATATTTTGCTTTTTGTATACTTTTTTGAATGTTTTTAGATTTGTCATTTCTTTATTAAGACTTACTTCTTCAACAATCATTTTTGAGAATTCTGAAATTACTGATTCAATTGAATTTTTTGTATATGAAGAAAATAGTGGTTTAAAAAGTGTATTGAAAAAGCTTATGATTTTAATGTCTGCTAAAACTTGCTCTTTAATTCCTTTTCTTCTTATTTTAACTGCAACTTTTTTACCATTTTTTAAATATGCTTTGTGAACTTGACCAATAGATGCTGATGCAATTGGAATATCTTCAAAACTTGTAAAAATATCTTTATCTTTAAAAGATATATTATAAATTTCTTTAAAATCTTTTTCTTTCATTGCAGGAATTTGGTCATGAAGACCTTTTAATTCTTCTAAATAATCTTCTAAAAAAAAATCTGATCTAGTTGCTAAAACTTGAGCTAGTTTTATAAAACTAGCACCAAGACTAACAATTGTATATTTTAATTTTTTTGGTTTAAGAGGTGTAATTAATAGAAAACTCTTTTTTTTCTTAATAACTAAATAAACCGTTAGTAAAAAAGTAAAAACTCTATAAACTCTTAATAGTGAATAATATTTTATAACTTATCCTTTACTTGGTTTTTTTCAACTCTTCTTCTAGTTTCATCAAATCTTTTTTTGTAGCAAGGCCAAGCTCATTTATAATCTCTTTCATCATAGATTTCATTTGTTTTTTAATTCGTTTGTTTTCTGCTTTGCCTTTTTTTTCAAAAGATTTCATTAAATCTTTTGCATCAGATTTTTTAATTTTTCCTTTACCTTCTAATACTTTTAATTCTTCTTCCATTTTTTGTCTTGCTATTACTGAAGCACCAAGTATTGTATTTGCTAATTCTTTTAACATTTTTTATCCTTTTTATAAATTGAAATTATTTTTTCTATAACAAATCAAAGTATTCATTAGCTTATAAAATTTACGATATCTTCTTATTTTAATCTTTTATTATTGTGATAATAAGTTCACCTACTGTGAATCCAAATTTTTTCATTTTAGAGTGATTTATTATTACACCATCTTCTTGTAAATGAAGCCAATCTTTTACAGAAATATTAATAGTCGAATCATTATAAGGTACTTCCATTATATAATCAATCATAACTGTATTTCCATTTGCAATCATTTTTGCAGTACCTACAATATCTCCTGCTGTTGCATCAAAAGTTTTTTTTCCAGTAGGTTTTAATTTCCATATTCTTGATAGTTTTTCTCCATCATCATATATAAATTTTTCATCTAATGTTCCAATTCCCTTTTCATCCCAAGAACCAATTAATTCACCTTTAAAAGTTCTAATAATTTTTCCACTTCTATCTTTTACTAATCCATAAGCTCTTAACGTACCATTAAAATATTCTTGAGGAATAAACTCTGGTTTTTTATTTGTAAAATCTTCTATTTGCATTTTTGAACATCCTGTAAAAATTAAAAATATAGCTATTAAAAGTATCAGTTTTAGTTTCATTCTACTAATCCTGAATTTAAAGCTGTATTTTGATATCTAGTAAACGAAACTTGAACAAGATTAATATTTCTTGTTAAAAAGGCTGCTTCACAATAACAAAGGTACATTTTCCACATTCTAACAAAATATTCATCAAACCCTAATTTTTTAATGTGTTCAATTTTTGCATTGAAATTTTTATGCCAAATATTAAGTGTTTTTGCATAATGCTCTGTATATTCTTCCATATGAAGAAGGTTTAATTTTGTATTTTTACTAGTAACATCAAGTATCTTTCCAACACTAGGAAGATGACCTCCTGGGAAAATATACTTTTGAATAAAATCAGTACCTTTACAATATGCGTTATATCTTTGATCTGGCATTGTGATTATTTGCATTACTAATATTCCACTAGGATTTAGTAACTCTTCACATTTTTTAAAGAATACATCAAAATATTCACGTCCAACTGCTTCAAACATTTCAACTGCAATTACTGCATCAAATTGCCCTTGCATATCTCTATAATCTTTTAACATTACATTTACTGACTCTTCTATATTATGTTCTTTGAATCTACCTTCACAAAGTTTTTTTTGCTCTTTAGATAGTGTTAATGTGGTAACTTCACAATCATATTCTTTTACCAAGTGCATAGCCATAGCACCCCATCCAGATCCAATTTCAAGTACTTTTGAACCTTTTTTTAGATTTAGTTTTTTTGCTAATATATCTATTTTTCTTTTTTGAGCTTCAAATAAAGGTTCATCTGGTTTTTCAAATACAGCTGATGAGTACATCATTGTATCATCTAAGAATAATTCAAAAAATTCATTTGATAAATCATAATGTTCTTGAATATTTTTTTGTGAACGTGTTTTCGAATTTTTTCGTAAAGAGTGCTTTAATTTATTAACTATTGGGAATAAATTATGAAGAGAAAATTTTTTTGCATCTTCACTTTTTGTTTCTAATTCTTGTGAATTAATGATTCCAATTTTTATTAAAGCTGTTAAATCATCACATTCAAAGTCTTTATCCATAAAACTCTCTGCAAAACCTATATCTCCAAAAAGAGTTAACCTTTTAAATAAATCTGCATTATTCAATACAAGCTTAGCTTTTGGTTCTTGATTATTTCCATATATTTTTTTTGTACCATCACTAAAAATTACATCTAAAGTTCCTTGTGTGATTTTTGATAAATATTGATCACCTAATTTATTCCAAAAAGTTTTCATAATTATGCCCTCCTTACTTGGTCTTTTTTATTTGGCTTATTCCATGTTAAGCCTTTTAATTTAAGTTTTAAACTTTGCCATATTGTTCTAGTAACTACTAATACTGTTAATAGAAAATGCCTAAAAAAAAGTTTGACTACATTTGATTCATTGAATTCAAGTGATTTTGCAACAAGTGTTGTTGTTAGCATTTTTGTATCTTTCTCAAAAAGGTTAATTCCTAATGAAAAGTTATTCTCTTCATACCTTAATGAAAAAGCATATCTTCCAACTGATTTGAAGAAAGGTGAAACATACATATCTTTATTTCCTATTCCTTTGTAATGGATATTATCTTTTGATTCTAGTTTTACACAATAGATAATTCTTCCTCCATTATAGTTATGTACTTCAGCTAGCATATAAGTAGGCTTTTCTTCTTTAAAAAGAATCAACATACTAATAGGATTAAATACATAACCCAAAATACTTGGAAGTGTAATAAATCTCATTTTATTTGTTTCTTTTATTTGATATTTTTCTAATAACCCTTTTACATTTTTCTTAAAATCGTCACTTTCTCCAAAATGGTCTTTTGTATTAAAAGAAAATAAGTTAAAGCTATTTTTAGAAAAGTACTTATTCTCAAGTTCCGAAAAAGAATTTATATCAATATCGAGCATAAAAAATTTATATTTAAAATCATGCTTTTTAGGGCTTACTCTTTTATGGTAAATTATTCCTTCTTGAAACTTGTGACTCATAACTCACATCCAAATTCTTGTGCTATTGTATTTGCAGAATATAGTCCATCTTCATGAAATCCATATCTCCAATAAGCACCTGCAAAATATGTGTTGTTTTTCCCATTTATTACAGATCTCTTACTTTGTGCTTCAATTGCTTTTTTATCAAACTGTGGATGTTCGTATGAAATTTTTTCTATTACTTCATTTACTTCTTGTGTTTCATTTAAAGATACAAAATAGTCTTTTTTAGACTTTAAGTTTTGTAGTCTATTAATCCAATAAGATAAAGTTACATTTTCGTCATTTTTACCATCTTTAGTATTAGTTTTATAATTCCATGCTGCGTAAATTCCTTTATTTGGATACAAAGCGTTTTTATCTGTATGTAAAAGTGCTTTGTTTTCTTTATATTCAAAAGATGATAAAATATTTAACTCATCAACTGTTGGTTCATCAAGTAGTTGTAAAGCATCAGGTGCATGCATAGCAAATATTATTTTGTCATAAGTAGTTTCCCTATTATCATCGTGTACTAAGATTACTTTGTCGTTTTCTCTTTTGACACTTATTACATCACTATTTTTTATGATATTTCCAGAGATTCTTTCTGATATCTTATTTACATAATTAATAGAACCACCACTTACTGTTAACCACTGGTGTTGTGTATCAATTCCTAATAATCCATGATTTTCAAAAAAATGTAGAAATGTTCTTGCTGGAAAATCATTCATTTTATCACTAGGTGTAGACCAAATTGATGCACCCATAGGGATAATATATCTTTCTTTAAAATAAGATGAATACTCTTCTAAATAATCGCCTAATGATAAATCTAAATCATAAGAATTAGATTTCAAATCACTATTAGCTTTTTTATTAAATTTCAATATATCTTTAATCATTTTTAAATGAGAATAAGAAAATAGATTTTTCTTTTGAAAAAACATTCCTTTTAACGATTCCCCATTATAAGCAAGATTTGTTTTTTGGTTCCAAAATGCAAAACTCATATCACTATTTTCTATTTTTACATCAAGTTCTTTAAAAAGCTTTGTCAATAAGGGATAAGTTTCATGATTAAAAACTAGGAAACCTGTATCTACTCCAAATGTATTATTATCTTCTGTAACTTGTGTAGTCCTAGCGTGTCCTCCTAGTCTGTTTTCTTTTTCATATAAATCAACATCGTATTTTTTACTTAATAAGTAAGCAGAACCTAATCCACTTATTCCTGCACCTAAAACAGCAATTTTTAGTTTTTTATAATTTTTCATTTGTATCTTCCTTGCTTATCTTGTGGTGTGTAAATCAATTTTGATGTATCCATATATTTTTCTAAAAAACCAACAATTTTATAAAGCTTTTCTTTTTGCATAAAAGGCTTTCTATTCATTATCCATACATATTCTAAATCATTATCTACAAGTACTGCAGATTCATAATCATCTAAATAAATGATTTTATATCTTTTTGTAAATAACCAAAAATATGTCATGTCTATTTCTGACATATTATTTCCCTTTGAAGGTACTGCTGTTCCATTATATTCGATAAGTTTTTCACCTATGTTTTTTTCAAAACATCTATTTTTTATTTCATATTTAAGAGGTTCTACTAATTTATATTCAACAGTAGCTGCAACGCAGTCTTTCTCAAAACTGTTGTATGTTCTTGCCATTTCATACCATAAGCCACTAAACAAAGATGGGTTTATATTTTCAATAGCTTTTGGTGTATTGGCATATACAATAGAAGCTTGAGTGATAATAAAAATTGTAAATATATATGTGAAAGATTGTTTCATCTTAATCTCCTTGTGCTGTTATTATATATTTATTTAAAGTATCTTTGTAGCTATAAAATGTTCGTTCATAAAAAGATTATCTATCATGAAAATATTTTCTAATAAAATAAATGGCTAGTAATTTAAAGAAAATAGGTACTAAACCGTATAAAGTAGTTAAGACAAAAAGAGATAGTTCAGAAGGAGAGTCTGCTTCAAAATTAAATAAACCTAATATTAAAAAACTAAAAGCAACTGAAAGCGCTAATGATAGTTTTGTAATCATTGTCCAAATACCAAAAAGCAATCCAGAAATATTTTCATTCTTTGTATTGATTGTTTGTACTACATCACTTTGAATCGAAGTAGGTAGGGCCATATCTGCACCAAGAGATAAACCTGTAACAATACTAATAATAATAAATAAGTTTAAATCTTTAGCTTCTAAAAAAGGAACATAAATAAATGCAATTAAAGCTAAAAATATAGAAAGTAACCAAGTCTTTTTTTTACCTATTTTATTGGCTAGTAAATTCCAAAATGGAAGTGCAATAACTGCTGAACAAAAATATAAAACTAATATCATTCCACTTGAGTCTTTTTCTTGGATAACAAACTCAATGAAAAGTAGAAAAAGAGTTGCTGGTAACGCATTTGCTAGGTTATTAAAAAAGTATCCTATTTGTAAATATTTTAAATCTGAAATATCTGTATAAATTTTTTTTATTTTTGTTAGATTAAATTCATTATTAGTGCTATTTGATTTAATATTAATATTTTTTATACTTATAAAAAATAAAGGAATAAAAAGTATTAGAAAAGAATATAAAAGTAGTTCTAATGTTTCTTTTGGGTTTTGAGATACACCATAAATATAAGGAATAAGTAAAGCAATAATAACACCAATAATTGTAAACATTTCTCTAGAAGTATTTAAAGTTGTTGTATCAATTTTATTAAAGCTTATTTCTGAACTCCATGTTAAGTATGGAATATTAATCATACTCCAACCAATATATATTAATATTGAGTATAGTAAGAGCCAAATTTGAGGAAACTCTTTATTTGGATTAATGAGACTATAGAAACTGTAAATTAAGATAAGACTACCCACTATCATTAAAGGTTTTCTACTATTGAACCATTGAACACATTTATCACTTAAGTAACCGAAAAAAGGATCAGTAAATACGTCACTTACTCTTGCTATAAAAATTAATAAACCAACTATTGCAATGTCTAAACCAACATCAGTTGCATAAAATGTTGGAATATAAATATATAAAGGTAATCCAATTATTGCTAAAGGTAATGCAATCAAACTATAATAAAGAACCTCTTTTTTTTTAAGTTTTGAATTCATGGTATTAACTTTTTATTTTATTTTTAATCAGTTTAATAAAAAATGAAAGTATAGGAATTTTTTCATATAAATTTTCAACAGAATCCCAATAATCAATGTGTGATATTGCTTTTCCTTCATTATTAAATTCTACTCTACTAATACCTTCAAAAGATTCTTGTTTTGATTTATTTTTAAATTTAAATTCAAAATCCCATTTTATATATATGATTTTATCTTCTGCAATAACTTCAATAATCTTAAATTTTGGGTTATCAAGTTTTGTATACATATCTTGAAATATTTTATAAATCTTTTCTAATCCAGTTACTTTATGAAAAGGATCTTTAAATTTTGCATTTAGATCAAATACTTTTTTATATTCTTCAATTGAAGTATTTATATTTAAATTTTCAAAAAATAGTATGTAATTTTTTGATTTCATTACATACTCCTTTTTGTTAGGGCTAAAGATAAACTATATGGTAATAAATTAATTATTCTTAGAACTAAAGATAGTATAAATGGAAATCTAATTTCAAAAGAAGTTGAATTTTCAATACCTTTAAGTATCTTAGCTGCTGTAAAACTAGCTTCCATTAATTGAGGCATCTTAAACTTATTTTTATCAGTTAATTTTGTTTTGACAAAACCATGATTTATTATTTGAAGTTTGATATTTAATGAATTTAATTCTGGTTGTATTGATTGGGCTAAATTAACAAGTGCTGCTTTTGGAGCAGAATATGCTCCTGCATGAGGTAAGCCAAAATATGAAGATAAACTTGAATTCCAAACCCAATGACCTTTATTTGAATTCTTGAAATATGGAATGAGTTCAGTCATTAATCTTGTTACTCCAAGATAATTAACTTCATTCATCTGTTCAAATTTTTCACTATCCCAAGAATCAATATTCATTACATCATATGAACCTGCATTATAAAACCATATATCAATTCCATCAAAACAACTCCATGCTTCTTTAACTTTTTCTTTTATATCTTTTTTATTTGTTACATCTAAATCGAGTATATGAATCTGTTCAGGCAAAGTATTCTTTAAATCCAAAAGCTCTTTAGTTTTTAGAGAATTTCTTGAGCTTACTACAATGTTATAATTATTTTTAAGACAAAGTTTTACCAACTCTAAACCAATACCACTACTTCCACCAACTATCCAAATTGTTTTGTTAGGTTCCATATTGAAGCCTTTTTATTTAAGTATAGTTGATTTATATATTTTTAATAGTCATTTATTGTCAGTTAATAAATTTAACTTACGTAAAAATAAGAGTTATTAGAAGATTAAATTTTTGATATATAATTAGTAATTTAAAAAGAAGGAGTGTTAAATGGTCTTGATTATCTTGTTTGAATTGGAAAAACTATATAATTTTTCCATCTTCAAGTTTGATTTGATTTCGTCCATTTTCTTTTGCTTCATATAATAACATATCCGCTTTTTGTATCGTGCTATCATAAGATTTATGATCTGCTCTAGTTGCTACCCCCGCTGAAAAGGTTACTCCTATAGCATGTTCTTTATATAAGAATTTATTTGTAGTAACAATTGTTTTTATTCTTTTCAAGTATTGTAAAAGTTCTCTATTTAGATTATAATGAACAATTGCAACAAATTCTTCTCCTCCATATCTTCCAACAATATCATGATCTCTTGTGTTTTTTTCTAGAATCTTTGCAAAGGTTGAAAGTACAACATCTCCACATTCATGACCATAAGTATCATTTACTTTTTTGAAATAATCAAGATCAAAAAATACAACTGCATATTGAGTATTATGTCGTTTATAAGAGCTTTCTATTTTTTTTATTTCATCATTATAAGCTCTTCTTGTAAGAAGACCAGTAAGGTGGTCTTTCCTACTTTCATTCTTACTTTTTGTAAGTTCATTTTCTAATGTACTGACTTTTTCTTCAAGTTCTTGAACTTTTGTTTTACCTGATTGTAATTTATTTGTAACTGTATTCATCTCTACTTCAATTAAAGCTGCTGCATCAATTAATTCAGTTTGTAAGATTGATAATTCTTTTATTCCATCTTTTGATAAATCAATAGATTGAATTTTTTCTTTAATATCTAATACATTTTTAGAACTGAATCCATTGCTTGTTATTGCATCATTTAAAAATTCACCCATTAGTGTAACGAATTTTGAGATATCAGAAGTTCTTTGAATAACAACTTGTTTATCTCTTTCAAATCTTTTTTCTATAAATTCTTGAATTTTTTCTTGTATTTCTTTTTCAAATAATAAATTTGCATTTTTATCAATCTTTTCAAAAAGTTCTTCTATTTCATCATCAATTTCTGAACAAATTGATGGTAAAACAGACTGTTTAAGTAAGGAAGCTAACTCTTCAACATTTTCTGTTGAAACTCTATTTAAGAGTAGTGGGAGTAATGCTATAGGAGTAGCAATATTATTATCTCTTACTACATTTTTTTCAGTTATTGTTAATTTTGAAAAGATTTCTTCAAATTCTTTATTCATAGTTAATCCTAAAATTTTTTATCCTAAAAGTTTCTTAACCATTTCATTTATTCTTTTTCCATCAGCAACACCTGCAAATTTTTTACTAGCTGCACCCATTACTTTTCCCATATCTTTCATCGAACTAGCACCAACTTGTGCAATAACTTCTTTCATTCCGATTTCTAAGTTTTCATCTGATACTTGCTCTGGTAAATATAATTTGAATACATCAATTTGTTCTTGTTCTTTAGCTATTAAATCATCACGACCAGCTTCTTTAAACTGAGAAATTGCTTCATCTCTTTGTTTGATACCTTTTTGAATAAGTTTGATTATTGCTGCATCATCTAATTCTATTCTTTCATCTACTTCGATTTGTTTAATCATAGTATTAATAGTTCTAATTGAATCTCTTTTTACTATGTCTTTTGCTCTCATAGCTGTTTTAACATCGTCTTTAAGTTGTTGTTTTAAACTCATTTTAGTCCTTGTCTTTTATTATTTATGCGGGATTATATCCTTTTATGAGTTAAAGCTTTCTATTAGCTCTTCTAGTTGTAAAAATCTTTCTACTTTAGTCTCATAAATTGCTTCAACTTTTTCGAGTTCTTGGGATACTGCAACTATTCCTTTTTCTTCATAGCACTTTGGATCCATTAAACAATTGTTTATTTCTTCTATTCTTTCTTCTAATTCTTCAATTTCTTTTGGTAAATTGTCATGGTCTCTTTGGTCATTAAAAGATAATTTTACTTGTTTCTTTTTTACTTGTTCTTTTGGTTTTTCATTTTGCTCTTTATTTAAACTATTTTCTAAAGAACTTAAATCTTTTAGCTCTTTTTCAATTTCTAAATATTCACTATATGGTTGGAAACTCTCTTCAACTTTTCCATTTACACCTGTAAATACAAATAATTTTTTTGCAAGTTTATCTACAAAATATCTATCATGAGATACAAAAATAACAGCACCTTGGAAGTTTTCTAAATACTCTTCTAAAATATTAATAGTAGGTAAATCTAGATCATTTGTAGGCTCATCAAGAACGAGACAATCAATACTTTTAGTAAATAATAAAGCTAAAGCAACTCTATTTTTTTCTCCACCACTTAAAACACCAATTTTCTTTTCTAAGTACTCTTTTGGAAATAAAAAGTTTTTCAAGTAACCATAAACGTGCATAGTTCTACCATCATTTAGCTCAACTAAATCACCACCATTTGGACAAAAAGTGTGCATAATACTTTGATTGTCATTTAGCATTTCTCTATGTTGATCAAAATATCCTACTTTGAATTCACCTTTTTTAAATCTTCCATAATCTACTTTAAGTTTTTCCATAAATATTTTAAGCATTGTAGATTTTCCAGTACCATTTGGTCCTACTATTGCAATAGTATCTTTTTGTAAAATTCTTGTAGTAAAATCTTTTATAAGAAGTTTATCTCCAAGAGTGATACCAATATCATCAAGTTCAAAAAGCATTTTTCTTTTGTTTTGAGTTCTTGCTTCTCCTGAATTAAAAGACTTTTGTTCTCTTTGTAATTCAACACTCATTTTTCTAATAGCAGAAGGTGTTGATTTTACCTTTTCTTTTAATTCTAAGTATTCAGCTTTTCTTCTTACATTTCTCTTCCGTCTTGCTGTAACACCTCTTTGCATCCAATGTGCTTCTCTTTTAAATAAACCAAGCATATTTTGATGGTCTTTTTGCATATTTTCAAGTAATTGTTGCTTTTGTTCTAAATATGAAGAATATCCACCTTGGAATTTTCGTAAAGAACCACCTTCAACCTCAATAACTGAAGTCGCAATATTATCAATAAAATATCTATCATGAGAAATAAAGATAAGTGTAAAATTATTCTTCATTAAAAGTTGTTCTAAAAATTCAACCATATAAACATCAAGGTGATTGGTTGGCTCATCTAAAAGTAAAACATCAGGTTTTTTCAAAAGTAAAGCAGCTAAAGAAACTCTTCTTTGCTCACCACCACTTAGAAGATTTACATCTTTAAATTCATACTCTTTTAGTTGAAACTCTTTTAAAACACGCTCAATCATATTGTCCAAATCCCAAGCATTATGGAATTCAAGAAAAGTCGAAAGCTCACTTTGTCTATTGATTAAATCATTGTTTTCATAATCATCAATAATTTTTAAAGAAACCTCTTCATACTCAACTCTTGCATCTTTTAACTCTTTTAATTGATTTTCAATAGCATCACGAACTATTAGATTATCATCAAACTTTGGATGCTGTGCTAGCATCTCAACTTTTATTGATTTATCAATAGCTTTAACACCATCATCCTCTTCAATCTCACCTGTAATTATCTTAAGAAGTGTAGATTTCCCTTGACCATTTTGACCAATTACGGCTATTCTTTGACCTGTGTTTAAAGTAAAGTTTACATTTTTTAAAATAACTTTTGTATCATATTGTTTTGAAATGTTTTGTAAGTCTATTAGTGCCATATTTGTTTATGAATCCCTTAAAATAGTATTTTATAGATAGTTAATTATAGACTTGTTAATATATAGTATTCTACTTTTAGTATCAAAAATTTTGTATTATACCTTGTAAGTCTATATAATAATAAATTGTTTTCATTTATTTAAATTTAAGTGGCTATTGTATCTAATTAATGATGTGAGTTTATTGAATGAACTATATTAGAATAGATTATACTTTATATATAAAATTTAAAATATTGAAGAAGAAAGATGTATTCTTTTACCTTTGTGTAGGTAAACCAACTTTCAACCAATCATATTGAAATCCATATTGTATATTGTAAATGTCTTTAAAACCTTGTTGTGCTAGGATATTACTTGCAACTTTTGTTCTTGAACCACTTCTACAGATTAGTAGAATTTTTTTGTTTAGGTTTCTATTTGATGCTTGATAGACTTCATTTAAGAATGCTTTATTAAAGACTCTTTTTCCATTTTGGTCTTTAAAGATTGGAATATTTATAGAGTTTTTTGCTCTTGATTCTTCAAATTCTACTTTTGTTCTTACATCAATTAATAAAGCACCTTTTTGTTGCATTTTATAAGCTGTGCTTGAGGAAATATCTTCTTTATAAAGCTTTGCAGTGTTGTAGTTTATTTGTGTATCTGCAAAGATTACGGATACAAAAATCATAAAGATAAATAAAATTTTCATCATATTAATTCTTTATTACTTTTCACCATTGATTGTAAAATCATCATAAGGATCCATATGGATATTGATAATCCAATCTCTATTTTTATCTAAGTCTTCTATTTCTTGTTCAATTTTATCACTAGCTCTATGTGCATCCATTAGAGTAATAATACAGTTAAAAACCAAGTGCACTTCTACAAAAGTCTGATGACCTGCTTCTCTTGTTTTTAGAAGGTGATATGTATTAACATTATCATTATTTTTGATAATAGCTTCGATTTTATTAACAACATCATGATCAACAGCTCTATCTAATAGTACCAATATTCCATCATGAATTAACTCATAAGAAGAATAAATAATAAACAATGCAATACCACTACCTACTAGAACATCGATTATTTCATATCCTGTGAAGTTAACTAGAAGTAGTGATACTAATACGGCAACATTTGAATAAACATCTGTTTTATAGTGAAGTGCATCTGCTTTTATAACCATTGAGTTTGTTTTTTTTGCAACTTTATTTAAGTAAATTACCAAGAAAACAGTGATTACAAGAGATATAATCATAACAATAATTGATGTTCCCATATATTGTGAAACTTCACCATTTATTGCTTTTTGTATGGCTTGA
This sequence comes from Poseidonibacter antarcticus, assembly GCF_003667345.1. Taxonomy (NCBI): domain Bacteria; kingdom Pseudomonadati; phylum Campylobacterota; class Epsilonproteobacteria; order Campylobacterales; family Arcobacteraceae; genus Poseidonibacter; species Poseidonibacter antarcticus. Next base: position 438,249 of record NZ_RCWF01000001.1, on the reverse strand, counting down.
TAAAGTAAAAATAGTCCAGATACAGTAATTATTGTACCTTCTACAACAGAAGCTAGGGCTTCTATTTTTCCTCTACCATAGTTAAATTCATTGTCTGCTGGTTTTTCAGAGTTTGATATTGCAAAATAATTAAAAATTGAGACAAACATATCTAGAATAGAATCTATTGCTGAAGCTAAAACAGCAACAGATCCACTAGCTATTCCAATTATAAGTTTGATAACTGTAAGAAGGGCCGCAACTGATGTTGATACGACCGTAGCTTTTTTTTGAAGAGTCATAATTATTTGTTTTCTACAAACTCTTTGATTCTTTTGATTCCTTCTTCGATTGTTTTTAAGTCTGTAGCAAAAGAAAATCTAATATATCCTTCAGTTCCAAATGCAAGACCTGGTACTAAAGCGACACCTTTTTGTTCTAGTAGATCTGCACAAAATTTTATAGAATCATTTGAAACATCTTTAATATTTACAAATAAATAAAATGCACCATCTGGATTAAGAGTTCTTAAACCTTTGATTTCATTAAAAGATTTAACTGCAATATTTCTTCTTTTTTCAAACTCTTTTCTCATAATTTCCATTGTATCATCAGCTTCACCTTCAAGTGCAGGGATTGCTGCGTATTGAGTGATTGAGTTTACATTTGAAGTTACTTGACCTTGTAATTTAATCATAGCTTTTATAAGTTCAGTTTTAGGACTTGCTAAATAACCAAATCTCCAACCTGTCATAGCTGCTGCTTTACTTAAACCGTTAATAGTAACTGTTCTTTGATACATATCTTCAGATATTTGTGCAAGTGCAGTAAATTTTTTACCATCATATATGATTTTTTCATACATTTCATCTGATAATACTAAAATATCAGTACCTTTTAAAACTTCAGCTATTGCTTCTAATTCTTCTTTTGTATAAACAGCACCTGTTGGATTAGATGGAGTATTTATTAAAAGAATTCTAGTTTTTTCAGTTATTGCATTTTTTAATTGCTCTGCTGTAATTTTAAAATTATTTGTATCTTCTGTTTCAATAATCACTGGAACACCATCAGAATATTTTACTTGTTCAGGATAAGTAACCCAATATGGAGCAGGAATAATTACTTCATCACCTTTTTCAATTAATACTTGAAAAAGATTAAATAATGAATGTTTCGCACCATTACTAACTATGATATTATCTAAACTATAATCTAAATTGTGATCTCTTTTTAACTTATTAATGATTGCCTGTTTGGTTTGCGTTATACCTTCTACTGCAGTGTATTTTGTGTAACCTTCAGTTATAGCTTTTATAGCTGCTTGTTTAATAACTTCTGGTGTATCAAAATCTGGTTCACCTGCACTAAAACTTAATATATCTTTACCTTGAGCTTTCAGTTCTCTTGCAAGAGCTGTAATTGCCATAGTTACCGATGGAGATAAGTTTTCCATTCTGTTTGCAATTTTCATTAATGTTTCCTCGTATGTAATATTGATCATATTTTCTATGATATAATGTTGGATTATAACAAAAATAATCTTAAGGAAAAGCTTGGAATTTGAACATAATATTGATTCTTTGGTACTTACTGTTAAGTTTGAGAATAAAAGGCATATAAAACATTGTTATTTAAGGGTTATTAATAATAATTTAATACATATAAAAGCTAACATAAATTTTACATATCTTGATGCTTTAGAATTATTAGAAAGAAAAAAGAATTGGCTAATAAAGGCTTTAAGTCATATAAATCAGACACAATTGAATGATGATGAATTTTTATATTTTGGTGAGATAAAAAAATTATATGATTACAAAATTAAAAATATTGATAAATTTTATAGAGAAAGTATAGAAAAAGTAATTCCAAGTCTTGTAGAAAAGTACTCAAAACTAATGAATCTTTATCCAACCTCAATTAAATATAGAAAAAACAAAAGAACGTGGGGTTCGTGTAATTATAAAAATGGATTAAATTTTAATACACAGCTTTGTAAATTTCCAATAGAAATTGCTCAATATGTTGTAGTTCACGAATTAGCACATATCAAACATAAAAATCACTCCAAAAAGTTTTGGAATTTAGTTGAATGTTATTGCCCAGATTATAAAGAAAGAGAGAAATTATTTAAGACCCTCTTATAATTTCTCGAATATTTTCAAACTTTTCATAGATTTTACCATCTTTTGCTTGATTATAAAAACTACCTTTTGCTCGTTCTTTAAATAAAGGTTCTTCCTTTTTTATCTTTTCTTTTTTCTCAATTTTATTAGAAACAAAAAAAGCAATTTCTGTAACATTATCAAAATTTCCCATTTTTAATAATGATTTTATATCTGCTTTGTTATACTCAAATTCCATTTTATAAACAGGATGGGTTAATACAAAATACAAAGTTTGCGTTCTTATATAAGCAAATTTAACTCCTTTTTTTAATTTTAGAGGTAGCACTTCAATAAATTTTTTAATTGAAGTTGATGTATTAATTTTTCTGAATTCAGGATTTTTTTTAAGATGACTAAGTATTTCATTCAATTTTTTCATACGCTAATTATAGCAGGTTTTATATTATCTTTTAGTGGTTGTGGTTACAAAGGCGATCCTGTTTATGTAGCTGACAAACCAACCCTTCCAATAACAAAAAATAAAGAAGCAAGTAAATAACATGGTATACGATTATATAATTATAGGAACAGGTGTTGCTGGTTTAAATGCTGCAAGACTGATTCCTAAAGACAAAAAAGTTTTAGTATTATGTAAAAAGTCTCCTTGGGACTGTAATACTTTTTGGGCGCAAGGCGGAATAGCTACAGCAGTTGATGATGAAGATATTCCTTCACACATTCAAGATACTCTAACTGCTGGTGTAGATTATAATGATAAAAAAGCAGTTGAATTATTAAGTAGAAAATCTTTACTTGCTGTAAAGAATTTAATAAGTTCAGGTTTAAAATTTGACTTAAATGCTAAAGGTAAATTAGCTTTTACAAAAGAAGCTGCACATAGTAGAAGTAGAATTCTTCATGCTGATGGAGATGCAACAGGACGAATGACACATTTGTTTTTAATACAACAATGTAAACATGAGATTGTAACTAATGTAGTTGTGAATGATTTATTAATTCAAGACGATATTTGTTACGGTGTTCAATTTTTTACAAGTGAAACAGAACAAAGAGTTGTTTATGCCAATAATACTATTATTGCTAGTGGTGGAATTGGTTCATTGTATAAATATCATACAAACTCAACTGCAATTGCAGGTGAGATTCAAGGTATTATTTCGCATAAAGGTTTAAGCCTTAAAGATATGGAAATGATGCAATTTCATCCTACAGTTGTAAAAGGAACGCATTTTGCAAGAAAACCTTTATTATCAGAAGCATTAAGAGGTGAGGGTGCTCATATCGTAGATGAAAATGGTTATAGATTTTTAAAAGATTATCATGAAGATGGAGAATTAGCACCAAGAGATGTAGTTTCTCGTTCTATTTTTGATTATAATCAAAAAACAGGATTAGGTATTTTCTTATCATTTGAAGAGTTTGAAAAAGAAGCTTTCAAAAAAAGATTCCCAAATATTTATGCTAATTTAAAAGATTTAGGTTATGACTTACCTTTTGAACAAGTTCCTATTTCACCTGCATTCCATTATGCAATGGGAGGAATTGAAACTACACTTGATGCAAAAGTTAAGGGTATGAAAAACTTATATGCTGTAGGTGAAGCAGCTTGTACTGGAGTTCACGGTGCAAATAGATTAGCTTCAAACTCTTTATTGGAAGGATTAGTTTTCTCTCAAATAGCAGTTGAAGATTCTCTTAAAAATAATTTCAAAATATCACAAGAAAATTATACGAAAAGTATAAAATCATATGTGAGAAATCAAAAAATTGACAAAGATATCAAAAATAATCTAAGACAGATTATGTGGAAATCAGTTGCTATAGTAAGAGATCCAAAAGAATTAGAAAAAGCATTATCTCAAATTAATGAATATTTAAAACAAGATGTTGGAAGACTATTATTCTTAAGACTACTTACGGCAAGGTCAATATTACAAGCAGCTTTAAAGCGTAAAGAATCGCTTGGAGCACATTATATTAAGGAGAATTAATGTTAAAATTATTAATGACTTTACTGTTAACAACAGTTTCGTTATTCGCAAGTACAGCTAGTACAGGGGAAATCCCTGATATTACAATGACATGGGCTGGATTTGCATGTTTATTTATTTTTGTAATTGGGTACTATTTTGTAGCAGCAGAAGAAAAATATGAAATAGATAAGGCAAAACCTGCTTTATTTATAGGTACTTTTATGTTTATGTTAGTTGCAGCATATTATGCTTTAAATAGCTTAGATATGGGATTGGTTCATACACAAGCTGAGCATCTTATTTTAGAAATTGCTGAGATATTCTTTTTCTTGTTTGTTGCTATGACATATATTGAATCATTAATTCATATGAGTGTATTTGATGCATTAAAATATAGCCTAGTTTCAAAGGGATATACATATAGAAAATTATTCTGGGTAACTGGAATTTTAGCATTCTTTATTTCTCCTATTGCAGATAACTTAACAACGGCACTTATTTTATCAACTGTATTAATTACTATTGAAAAAACTAGAAAAGATTTCTTAGTACCAGGTGCTATTAATATTGTTGTTGCAGCAAATGCTGGTGGTGCTTGGTCACCATTTGGTGATATTACTACTCTTATGGCATGGACAGCAGGAAAAGGAGCCTTTACTGACTTCTTATTTTTATTACCAGCATCTATCCTTGGATATTTAGTAACAGCATTTATTCTTTCAAGATTTGTGCCAAATGAAGTTCCAGAATTTGATGTTACAAAAGAAATAAAACCAAAAATGTCAGAAGGTGCTAAAGTTGTAATGTTCTTAGGTGTATTTACAATCTTCTGTGCAGTTATGTCTCATCAATTATTACATTTACCTGCTATGTGGGGAATGATGTTTGGTTTATCATTATTAAAAATGTATTCTTACGGTTTAAAAAGAAAACATGGTGTAGATCACTTTAATATATTTGAGTCAATGTCAAAAATTGAAAATAACACTTTAATGTTTTTCTTTGGTATTTTAGCAGCAGTAGGTGCATTGTACTTTATTGGTTGGTTAGGATTAGCGGCAATAGTTTATGATCCTTCAGTATTAGGACCTACAATGTCAAATATTGGTGTTGGTTTCCTTTCTGCTATAGTTGATAATGTTCCTGTTATGTCAGCTGTTTTAAAAGCAAATCCAAGTATGGGACTTGAGCAATGGATGCTTGTTACTTTAACAGCAGGTGTTGGTGGATCTTTAATCTCATTTGGTTCAGCAGCAGGTGTTGGTGTTATGGGTAAACTTCATGGTATATATACATTTGGTTCACATATGAAATATGCTTGGGTTATTTTAATTGGGTATGTTGTTTCTATTACAGTTTGGTATGTTCAATATCAAGTATTAGGAATTGGACACTAATAAAAAGTCTTATATTGGATTTTTTAAAAGCTATCAAGTTTATTCTTGATAGCTTTTTTTATGTCTACTTTTTTCTTATAAATTCATTTAACAAAATTTTTACAACTTTTTAGATATAATCGCAGTATAATAATAGATTTATTTAATAAAACGAGGATATTAACATATGAAACATGTACCAATCATAGTATTAGATTTTGGTAGTCAATACACGCAAATTATTGCAAGAAAACTTAGAGAATCAGGTGTTTATTCTGAAATAGTACCTTATTCTGAGAGTATAGAAGATATTATGGCTAGAACTCCTAAAGGAATTATTCTTTCAGGTGGTCCAGCTTCTGTTTATGCTGAAGATTCTTATCATCCTGATACTACAATTTTTGAACTTGGTCTTCCAATTTTAGGAATTTGTTATGGAATGCAACTTATTTCACAACACTTTGGTGGTTCTGTAATTCCTGCTGATCATCACGAATATGGTAAAGCAAAATTAAATTTTGAAAAAGAAACTGCAATTTTTAAAGATACAACAGATGGTCAAACTGTTTGGATGTCTCATGGAGATAGAGTTGAAAAAATTCCAGCAGGTTTTGAAAAAATTGCAACTAGTGAAAATTCTCCATTTGCAGCAATTGCAGATATTCATAGAAATATCTATGCTTTCCAATTTCACCCAGAAGTTTATCATTCAGATGAAGGTGCAAAACTTCTTAAAAATTTTGCTAAACATATTTGTGATTGTGAATCTACATGGAATATGGGTTCTTTTGCAAAAGAACAAATCGCAAAAATTAAAGAACAAGTTGGTGATAAAAAAGTATTATGTGGTGTTTCAGGTGGTGTTGATTCATCAGTTGTAGCAACTCTTTTAGCAGAAGCTATTGGTGATCAACTAATCCCTGTATTTGTTGATAATGGACTTTTAAGAGCAAATGAAAGACCTCAAGTTGAAGCAATGTTTGCTGCTCGTGGTGTTCCTCTTATTACCGTAGATGCTAGTGAAGAGTTCTTAAGTAAATTAGAAGGTATTACAGATCCTGAAAGAAAAAGAAAAATCATTGGTGAAACATTTATTGAAGTATTTGATAAAGAAGCAAAAAAACACGATGGAATCGAATTTTTAGCACAAGGAACTTTATATACTGATGTTATTGAATCTGTATCTGTTAAAGGACCTTCAAAAACTATCAAATCACATCATAATGTTGGTGGACTTCCTGATTGGATGACATTTGAATTAATCGAACCATTAAGAGAAATCTTCAAAGATGAAGTAAGACTTTTAGGATTAGAGCTTGGACTTCCAAAAGATATGATAGGAAGACATCCTTTCCCTGGACCAGGACTTGCTATTAGAATTATGGGTGATGTTAATAAACCTGATTTAGAAATTTTAAGAGAAGCTGATGTTATTATGTTAGATGTTTTAAGATCAACAGGTTACTATGATAAAACTTGGCAAGCATTTACAGTTTTACTAAACGTAAAATCAGTAGGTGTAATGGGTGATAATAGAACTTATGACAACACAGTTTGTGTAAGAATCGTAGAAGCAACAGATGGAATGACAGCAACTTTTGCATATATTCCTCATGATATTTTAGAAACAATTTCAAGAAGAATTATCAACGAAGTTGATGGAATCAACAGAGTTGTATATGATATTTCATCTAAACCACCTGCAACAATAGAGTGGGAATAAAATAAAGCAGTATTTTTTTATTTAATACTGCTTCAGGGTAGAGAATTAATTTATAATGAATATTCTCTACTCAACTCTTAGTACATTATTATTTTAGATATACTCTCCCTACACTAAACGTGCAACTAGAATTAAATACTTAGAAATATGATGATTACTATTTTTTATAATAATCTTTATTGGTTGTAAATATATAAAATATTTAAGCGAAGTTATATTTTAAGACCAAATGATCATAGATATGAAATAATCAGAAAAATTGTAAAAAGTATCAATGCGGGTATATCCTCATATAAAATTATTGAAATATCTTTAGAAGAAATATCAAATAAGTTTCCTCTTTATCGTGTATCTTATTTAGTAATTCGCAAAAAGTATACTTAATGTCAAGAGTTGTTTTTCTTCTAAAGATGATTCATAATCATCTATTCTTTTACGAACAGATTCTACATTTTATGTGGCAAAAGATAATGGTCAAAATAAGGTGATTTCTTAAAATAGAGATTAATATATGATTATCTTAAAATTAAGATAAAAAATTTAGGAATTTATAAAAATGGATTTTCTTACATTCAAAACTTTTATTAGTACAGAAGCTTTAATAATATTTTATTATTTGGGGGCAATTATTTTACCTCTTTTTACATGGATTTTACTTACATGGGTTATTAAAAAAAATAAATTATTTAATATCCCATATACAAAAGGAAAAGAATTATTATGGAAAGTACTTTCTCATAAACAAAAGCTTAAGTTTATAGCTTTTTTTATTGTATTATTTATTTTTATGGAGTTATTTTGGAGAATGTTGTTTGAGTTTCTAATTGCTTATTTACAGATACGGGACGCTTTATTGAACGTTTAGAAATATGAATTTAAAGACTATAAAATAATAGATAAAATAGTTTAATACAATACTCTTTTTATGTAATATTCTGTACAATATATACGTTATTAAATTATTATATATCGTGATATTTCAAAGGATGATTAAATGAGAACGGACAATTTAAAAGAATCAAAAGTATATATTATTGGTAGTGGAATTGCAGGACTTGCAAGTGCTGTATATTTAATAAAAGATGCTAATATTTCAGGAAGAAATATTCATATTTTAGAAAAAGATTTAATTGCAGGAGGTGCTACAGATGGCTCTGGTAATCCTGAACAAGGATATGTTGTTCGTGGAGGAAGAATGCATGAAATGCATTATGAGTGTTATTGGGAATTACTTTCACATATTCCTTCACTAGAAAATCCAAATATATCAGTTAGAGATGAGTCTTATGAATTTAATGAACGTTTTGTTTCAAATGCTCAAGCACGATTATTAAAAGATGGGAAGAAATTAGATGTATCTTCATATGGATTATCTTTTGAGCAACAAATGGATTTTATTAAATTAACATATGTAACAGAAAAATCATTAGGTGATAAGCGAATAGAAGATTGGTTTGACCAAGCTTTTTTTGACACTAAATTTTGGTATATATGGAGTACAATGTTTGCTTTTCAAAAATGGAGTTCTCTTGTTGTTATGAGAAGGTATATGAAACGTTTTATGCATCTTGTTGATGGTTTACCTAAATTAGGTGGCGTTATGAGAACTAAATATAATCAATATGATTCAGTTATTAAGCCTATGAAAAAATATCTTGAAGAAAAAGGTGTAAAGTTTGAAATGGGGAAAGAAGTTGTTGATATTGATTTCAATTTATCTTCTGATAAAAAAACTGCAACACTTATTTATCTTAAAGATAAAACAGAAATTTTACTTAGTAAAAATGATTTTTTATTTTTTACAAATGGTTCAATAACTGAAAGTACCGATAATGGATCTTGGAATACTCCAGCAAAATTAAAGGGTGTAGAAGAATCTGGATCATGGAAACTATGGCAAAAAATTGCAAAAAAAGATCACAGTTTTGGTAACCCAAATCCATTTTGTCAAAATATTGATTTACAAAAATGGTACTCATTTACAGCAACTATGAAAGATAATACATTTTTAGATTATATGGAAAATTTTTCAGGAAATGTTGATGGGACAGGAGGACTTGTAACGATAACTGATTCTAATTGGCTTATGTCAATTGTAATTGCAAGACAGCCTCATTTTCCAACACAACCAAGTGATGTAAAGATTTTCTGGGGCTATGGATTATACCCTGATAGAAAAGGGAATTATATTGATAAGAGTATGGCAGAGTGTACAGGAGAAGAGATATTGGAAGAACTTTATTATCATTTAAAAATCCAAGATATAATGAAACCAATCACTCAAGCAGGGAAAGTGAATTGTATTCCTGTTTCAATGCCTTTTGTAGATAGTCTTTTTATGCCATATAATATTGGTGATAGACCAAATGTTATTCCTGAAGGATCAACTAATTTTGCTTTTTTAGGACAATTTGCTCAGGCACCAAAAGATTGTGTATTTACAGTTGAATATTCAGTAAGAACAGCTCAAATGGCTGTTTATGGTTTATTTAATACAAATAAGGAAGTTCATCCAATGTATGAGTCAACACATAATCCAAAATATTTACTTGAAGCACTTATTGCAATTAGTAGATAATAGTATTATTTAAAGATATTACTTTTAAAAGTTTATTAATTTTATACAAAAATTTGATAGATAGTTATTTAATACTAAATGAAAAATATCATATTCAAAGAAAAGAAAGAAGGTTTTCGGAATGAAAATACAAATTTATTATGAAGATACAGATGCAGGAGGGATTGTTTATCACGCAAATTATTTAAGTTTTTGTGATAGGGCAAGAAAATGATTAAAATAGTTGATATTGGAATTAAAAATGCACTTGCTTTTCAAATATCAGGAAAAATTACTGAAATTGATATGAAAATACTTCTTGATAAAGCGAAGGAAAAAATTAAAAATAATGGTAATATTGTAATTTTTGAAAAAATTGATTCTTTTGAAGGTGTTGAAATAGCAGCTATAATTGAAGAGTTTAAGTACCTCTATGAAATTGGAATGTCAAATATAATAAAATTTGCAATTGTAACAGATAAAAAATGGATTGAGTATATAGTTAATATTGAAAAGAAAATTTTTACTAATATTCAAATAAAATATTTTCATTTTACAGAAGAAAAAAATGCAATAGAATTTCTTAAATAAATTTTTAATCTCGAACTATCATATTCTACTTGATAGTTTATAAAAGGGTATTTTACCCTTTTAATCGCTCCAATTTTTTTGTAATAACTCTTTTAGTTTTATAAAATTCTCTTTACCTAGATGATTTTCAACTTTTTTTTCAACTTTTTTCATTACATTATTTCGGCATTTTAATAACTCTTCACCTTTTTTTGTTACAAATATATGTTTATTTTTTTTACTAGTTTCATCATTATGTAAAGATAGGTAATCTTTTTGACACAGATTACTAATACTTTTATGTATAGCCTGTCTACTAATATTGAGCTTCCTAGCTAGTTCTGAAGATGTAAAGGTACCATTTTGTATTAGTGTTAGTATCCTTGTAGAAGTTACTATATCATTTATTTCATAATCTTCACTTTTAGCTTCTTCGAAACTTAACTCTTCAATTAAATTTAATTTTTCCAATAACAAGAATTTTATATCAAAATAATTCTCTTTCATATTGTCAACCTCCTTGACAAAAAATATTTTTTAGATTAAAATGTCAACTTAGTTTACAATAACTATTATTAAATCTTAAAAAAAGGATAATTATATATGGCAAAGGTTAACAATTTGGGTGAAAAGTATTCACCGATGTATTTTTTAGCTTCATTGGGTGCAGGAGGCTTATCAGTATCATTTTTCTTATATTTAAACTTCTTAATCCCTCATAAAGGTGTTGAAATGGTAAGTATTGATTATATACTTCCATTTATACAAAAAGGAGATTATATATCAGTTTTAGTTGTAGGGGCAATGCTTGCAACTTTCTTTTTTATTTATAAGCATTTTGAACTTTTAATTTGGAATATAAAAGAATATAGAAAATTTAAAAAAAGTGAAGCTTTTAAAAGATTAAAAAAGACAAATAGTGAAGTATCATTGATGGCCATACCACTTACTTTTGGAATGAGTATGAATACATCATTTATACTTGCTGCATTAACCATACCAGGTATTTATGGAATTATTGAATATATCTTTCCTTTTGCCTTAGTATGTTTTTTTATTATTGCTTTTTATGCACTTAAAATATATTTAGAATATTTTACACATATGCTAATTAGTGGAGATTTTAAATTAGATGAAAATAATAACTTTAGTCAATTAATTGCAATTTTCGCCTTTGCAATGATTTCTGTAGGATTCTCATCTCCTGGAGCTATGAGCTCAAACTCTGCGGTATCAAGTATTGGGATTATTATGGCACTATTTTTTGCTGTAATTGCTGTAAGTTTAACATTTATAAAAATTATATTTGCCTTGAGAGCGATATTAGAACATGGTATAAATAAAGAAACAAGTGTTAGTATTTGGATTATGCTTCCAATTTTAACTCTACTTAGTATTGCTTTTATAAGATTGACTTTTGGTTTTTATCACCATATTATTCATGATGAAGTTCCAACAGCATGGTTATTTTTAATTACATCATCAACTTACTCATTAGAAATTATATTTGGTTTGGTTGGATATTTTGTAATGAAAAAATTAAACTATTTTAGAGATTATATTAATGGAAAAGAAAAAAGTAGTTTAAGTTTCGCAATTATTTGTCCAGGTGTTGCATTTTTTGTATTAGGTTTTTTCTTTATCATGGCAGGATTGGTTAAAAATGGTATTATTGGTATATTTTCACCACAATTTTTTATATTTCTAGTATTTTTAATATTTATTCAATATAAAACTATAACTACATTTTTTAAATTGGAATCAAAATTGATTAAGAAATAAATTATACTTTATTATAGAATTTATAAGCCTTATGTAACATTTATCACATACAAAAATATTTTTATTACCTATAATTCTTTTATCTTATCAAATTTAAAGGAATATTATGAAAAAAATTATATTAGGTTTAGCGGTATTTATAGGAACATTATTTGCAGCACCAACAATGGCTCCACAATTTGAAGCAACTACAATTACAGGTGAAAAAGTTAGTTTAAATGGTTTTCTAGAAACTAAAAAACCAACATTAGTTTATTTTACAGCTTCATGGTGTCCAACTTGTGCTAAAAACTGGCCATCAATTAACAGTGTTTATAAAACTTATAAAGATAGAGTAAATTTTGTATCAATTAGTATAGACCCAACAGATACAAATGAAGTTCTTACTAAATTAGCAAAAACACACGATTTAGTTTATCCATCAGTTGCTGGTAACCCAAAAATTATGGTTGATTTTGGTGTAACAGGACAAGCTACAACAATTATGCTTAACTCAAAAGGTGAAATCACTTTTAAAGATAGAGGTCACTTAACATTAGAAGAATATACTAAAATCATAGAAGATTCATTAAGTAATGAATAGTTTTATATATTTTTCATTTCTTCAAGGGGTATTTGCATTCTTTGCCCCTTGTGCAGTGGCACTTCTTCCTGCGTATATTATCTCTTTTATTTCTAGAGATAATATACCAGAACAAAGTAAGATACATCTTTTAATTAGAGGATTAAAATTAGCATTTTTTTCTATTTTAGGTATTTTACTTATATATGCAATTGCAAGTGGTTTTATCGTAATAGCAGCTGAATTAATAAAAAGTTATATGAAGTATGTAGCTATTACTTTAGGAGTTGTACTTATTATTATTGCACTATTAATGCTTTTTGGAAAAGAGTTTAGTATTAATATTCATATGAAACAAAAAGAGTATACAAATGAAATAAAAGAAGCATTTTTCTTTGGAATTGCTTATGCAATTGGTGCTTTAGGTTGCTTATTTCCACTTTTCTTAGTAGTTGCTACTCAAGCATTAAGCGAACCTGATACAGTTTTAGGTTTAAGTTATATTGTAGCTTACTTTATAGGAATAAGTTTATTAATGATAATTACTATTATGACTTCAATTTTTGCACAAGATTTTATAAATAAAAAGATTAGAGCAATTTTACCTTATATGCAAAGAATAAGTGCTATTTTTCTTATTATTGCTGGAGTTTATGTTATTTATTATCAGTCATCATTATTTTAAGAAAAGGAAAAACTAATGAATGAATCAAAACAAAAGACCATAGAATTAGCTTATTTGATATTAAGACTTACAATGGGTGTAAATATGTTTACTCATGGAGTTGCAAGACTTTTAAATATTGAAGGATTTAATTCTTGGATGATAGGACAATTTAGTAATACTATTTTACCTGAATTTATGGTGAGTATTTCATCTTATATGATTCCTTTTGCTGAATTAATTATTGGTACTTTATTAATTGTAGGATTGTTTACGAGTAGGGCTTTATTATTAGGTGCATTATTAATAGTACTTTTAGTATTTGGTTCAGGTTTACAAGAAAATTGGAATGTTATGTCTTCTCAAATGATATATGCGATATTCTTTTTTGTTCTTTCATATTTTCTTGAATTAAATAGGTTTTCAGTAGATAAACTAAGATAGAAATAGAACTTTTATTTATAAAAGTTCTATTTTTTTTCGTGAGAGTTTTACTATATTATTTTTTTCAAAACTTTTTAAAATTCGGCTAATTACTTCTCTTGATGTTCCAACTATTTCACCTAGTTGTTCATGTGAAATATGTATTTCTCTTTGATTTTGAGATTGCAACCAATGAAGTAACCTAGTATCTAAACTTAAAAATCGTATCTCTTCAACTAATGATGCCATAGATTCTAAACGCTTGACATATTGATCAAAAACATATCCTTGGAACTGTTTATCTTCAATAAAAAGTTTTGCAACTAATTTAGCAGGAACATCATACCCTTCTAAATCAGTTTCTGCTATTGCTGTTCCAACAGCTGGTGCTGAGTTGTATGAACTAGTGAAGTTTACATTGCACTGTTCACCTTTTGAGAAATAATACAATAATACACTTTGACCATTTTCATTTTGTCGAACTACTCTTACTCTTCCTTTTGTCAGAAAAATAATATTTGTACAAAGATCTCCTTGAGCATAAAGTTTGGTTCCTACTGGAACATTAATAAAAGTAGATGCATCAAGAAGTTGTTTTTTACTTGAAGGCAGTAATGTGTCAAAAAAATTGAAAGATTTCATTGTTATCCTTTTTTTTAGTATATTAAAAAAAAGTTAATGGTTTATTTTTTCAAACTCTTCTGAATTAATATTTTTAGCAAGGATACTTGATGTATTAATTTGTTTTTCAAAAGTGTCTCTAATTTTTAAACTTCTATTAGAAATTCCTTTTTTATAATCAAATGATACTTCCGTATTTTTAGAGATATTAGAACTAAAAGACAAATAAGGAGAAAAAGTACCAGCAATCAGATTAGTAAATCCATCAAATTTATAATTTAACCCAGACATGATTTTATAATCATCTTCATCATGTTCTATGCTATTATATTTAGCCCAGAGTTTATTGTTCTCAAGTGGGTAATAACCTAAAGAAGCAGTATAATCAGAAATTGTTTTATCATAAGCATTTGCATTTTGATAAGATAGGGTTCCATCAATTGAACCATAATTACCTATATCATATTTTAATACACCTTCTGTATATAAAACTTTTGTTGTCGTGTCTTCTAAATCTCTATGTGTTAATTTATTTGTGATATATCCAAATTCAAGATTATAATTTCTATCATCACCATAACCTAAAGCTCCACCTATAGTAGTTTGAGTTATGCCTTTTATTACAGTACTTATTACTTCATCTTTTTCTAAACAAGCAAAACCAAGTTTTGTATAATATTTTTTATTTATATCAATTCTTTGTATAATTGAAGCTCTTTTATAATCATCACTTTTTTCTACAGCAAATTCTGAATAATCAGAATCATACTTAATTCCAATACCTGAATAGCTTATATCACTTACTTTTTCGCCTGCACCATAAAGTCTAATATTTTGTAGATACTTATTTGAAGTAAGAGTTTCAGATAATGTCTCTTCTGAACTATTTGCTAAAAGTAATGCTCCTACAAAAACTAATAAATAGACTTTTTTCAAGATAATTCCCTCATATGTAAAATTGTTTTATATTAGAAAATATTATATTTAATTAAACTTTAAAATAAGTTATTTCTTTGCATATATATTATATTTTTTGTATCTAAAGTATCTTCTTGTAGCATTTAATAATTTATTATTTTTAGTTTATTCCTCCTAAAGTACCAAAATACTATACTTTGACATTAAAAGTAATAATAGGAAATATAAATGGAAAAGTCACATAAAATTGTTTATGGTATTTATATATTAATTTGGATTATACTAGCTATTAATCCAAAATATCCAGAAGATTGGTTGCTTGAAAATATATTGGTATTTATTTTTTTCCCTTTTGTCTTTCTTATGGATAGAAAGCATAATTACACTCTTTTAAGTATTATCTTTTTACTTATATTTACAAGTTTACATTCATTAGGTGCTCATTATACCTATTCAAAGATGGAATATTTTAATATGATTACGCAATTCTTTGGTTTTGAAAGAAATAATTTTGATAGATTGGTACATTTTCTTTTTGGACTACTTGTTTTTAGAATATTATTTGAGATGATTATGTCAGCCGTAACAAGTACAAAAAATGCTTTATTTTTTACTTTAACAATAATTATTTCAATATCTACAGTTTATGAATTATTTGAGTGGTTGGTAGTAGTTGTATTATATCCACAACTAGGGGTTGCTTTTTTGGGAATACAAGGAGATATATGGGATGCACATAAAGATATAATTGCTGCAACAATAGGAGCTTTAGCTAATCTAATTTTTTATAAAAGTTATAAATATCTATGGATGTCAAGAAAAATATAATATTATGGTATATCTACATTCTTATTAAGTTAAATTTGGTAACATTTTAAAATAGATTAAAGATATCCAAGGAAAATATTAGATGAATAGTAAATTAAATGATTCAAAAAAATTGTTTGCACTAAATAAACCAAAGGGTTATTTGGTTACAAGATCAGATGATCTTGGACGAAAAACGGTTTATGATATTTTACCACAGTGGGTTTTTGATGAACAATGGATGCCAATAGGTCGTCTTGATTTAGAATCGAAGGGACTTTTATTATTCACACAAAAAGGTGAAATAAATAATGTCTTAACTAAACCAGGGAATTGTAATAAAATATATGAAATTTGGGTAAGAGGGTATGTAACGCAAGAACATATTGCACAAGCTTTAAAAGGAGTGGATAGTAAATATGGTTTACTAAAAGCTTTGATGGTTGAAAAAATAGGAATGGGCGGAGCAAAAACAAAATTAAGAATACAAATAAATGAGGGTAAAAATAGACATATACGTCGTCTTTTTGGAGCAATGAAAGACCCAAAATTTGGAACACCCCTAAAAGTTGTTAATTTAACAAGAGTAAGTATAGGTACTTTAAATCTTGATATAAAAAGTGGACAATGGCGTTATCTTACAATTGAAGAAGAAAAAAGATTACTTAAAAATCTTAAATAAAGGAAATTATGATGAATGATTATGTTTGTACAGTAAGAGGTTATATATATCAAGTAAAATTAGGAGATCCTGATGCTGGTATCAAAGCAGGAACAGCATTTGAAGATATACCAGATGATTGGGAATGCCCTGATTGTGGTTCACAAAAAGAAGATTTTGAAGAATTACTAGAATAATGATATTTTAAATCCTTTTTTCATAAGTTTTAACTACAATGCGGGCAAAGGATTTAAATGTCAAATAAAGACAAAACATTATCAAAATTAAAACTAATGGACAAAGGTATTCTATTTATGCTTTTGAGTGCTTTAATAGCGGCACTAAGTGGAGCAGTAGCTAAAGTATTATCACAAAGTATGGATCCTATTGAAATAGTTTTTTATAGAAACTTTTTAGGCGTTCTTATCATATTATATACTTTGAAAAAAATTCCAGTAAATATAAATACTTCAAAATTACATTTACTCTTTTTAAGAGGTTTCTTTGGAACACTTGCAATGTTATTCTTTTTTTATACAATTGCAACTATTCCATTAGGTGAGGCTATTATATTAAATAAGACATCGCCATTTTTTGTGACAATTCTTGCTTTTTACTTGATGAAGGAATCTATTAGTAAAAATACTATTTTTGCCTTAATTATTGGATTTATGGGAGTTATATTAATTATAAAACCATTTGGTATTGAAATATCAATTGATCATATTTTTGGAGTTTTAGGTGGTTTCTTTGCAGCTGCTGCTTATGCAACAATAAAGAAGATAAAAGATATTTATGATGCAAGAGTTATTATGCTTTCATTTATGGGAATTGGAACTATTCTTCCATTATTAATTTTTCTATTTACACCTTACGCTGAGTTCAAAATACATACAGACCCTTTTCTTTGGTCACTTATAGCATTTATGGCTATTCTTTCAACTGTTTCGCAATGGCTTTTAACTAGAGCATACAGTTTAAGTCCTGCTAGTATTATTGGAGTTGTAGGATATTCAAGTATTCCATTTGCTGTTGGTTTTGGAGTAATGTTAGGGGATTCTTTACCTGATATGTTAACATTTGCTGGTATTGCACTTATTATATTAGGTGGAATAATAGTAAGTAAAAAGTAATAAAAAATAAAAAAGGTTTATTTAAAATAAATCTTTCTTGTTTTCATTCCAATATTTGAATAGTTTATCAATAGATGTACTACAAATAAGAGGCATACATTTTTTTATTTTCTCTTCTTTCCAATTCCACCATTTCATAGTGAGTAATTGTTCTACTTCTTTATTCTCAAAACGTGATTTTATAAATACAGCAGGATTCCCACCTACAACTTCATATGCACCTACATCTTTTACAACAACTGCACGTGCAGCAATTATTGCACCATCGCCTATGGTAATACCTGAATTTATCATAGCTTCAGAACCTATCCAAACGTCATTTCCTATTATTGTATTTCCTGCTTTTTCAAAGCCATTTTTTGAATCTTTAAAAATATTTGCTTGAAAATAAAAAGGAAAAGTACTAAGCCATTGTGTATTATGACCTTGATTCCCTGCCATCATAAAAATAGCACCTGAACCAATTGAGCAATATGAACCAATAATAAGTTTATCCACATCTTTTCTTTTATTGTGTAAGTATCTAGCACACTCTACAAAATCATGTTTATGGTGATAACCTGAATAATAAGAGAATTTTCCTATTTGTATATTGGGATGATTAACTGTTGCATCTAATAATTGTGAAGAAAATTGGTTTTCAAAGTGGTATGGTTTCATTTAGACTCCTGTTATATATTGCAGTTTATCTAAAAATTATGTTAAAGTATAGAGTATATGTTGTTATGTGTAAATAATAAAAATATTGAGAATAAAGAGGGGAGAAATTGTTAAAAGTGTATTTGAAAAGTTATAAGCGGATAAACCGCTTATAATTTAGAGAAGTTACTATTGAGGAGTAACGTTTTCTGCTTGAAGACCTTTTTCACCTTCTGTTACTTCGAAAGTAACTTTTTGACCGTCTTCTAAAGATACTCTTCCATATCCTGAACTGTTAATGTTTCTGAAGTGTACGAATACATCTTTTCCACCATCTTCTTGTTCTATAAATCCAAAACCTTTTTCACTGTTGAACCATTTTACTGTTCCGTTTACTAATGCCATATTATTTCCTTAATTTGTTGTATAAAATCTAACTTATGAATCTATCTTGTGGTGTGATTTTACTGCAACGAGAGGTTATCAATATAAAGCATGCCATAAATGAAGTTCTAAATCATCTTTCAATTGAAGTATTTTAACACAAATAAAATTAATTAGCAAGGGCTAAGGGTATATTTTCTTGTTTTTTTACAAATTCTTTTATATTTGTAAAATTTTTCTTTATTTTAATATGATAAAATTAGATTAAAAAGAGCCTTATGTTTAAAACAAATGATTATTGGGAAGAAGAGTTTACAGCTTATAGTGATAAATACTTGGATTCTATATATTTTGATAACTGTACGTTTATTAAATGTGATTTTAAAAAAACAACTTTTGATAATTGTAAATTTACAGAATGTATATTTATAAATTGTGATTTATCTTTAAGTATATTAAAGAGTTGTACTTTTAATGATGTTATTTTTGAAGATTCAAAACTTTTGGGTATTTCATGGAGTAATTGTGTTGAACCTTTTGATGTAAAGTTTGATTCTTGTAATATCTCTCAAAACTCTTTTCATCTTTTAGATTTACGAAGAATGAAATTTATTAACTCTTTAATAAGTGATACAGGATTTGAAGAGTGTAATCTAGAAAATGCACTTTTTGATAACTGTAATTTGGAGCAAACAGTTTTTGTAAGTAACAATATGAAAAAAGCGAATTTTGAAACAGCAAAGAACTATTTAATAGACCCTAAATACAATGATATATCAAAAGCACAGTTTTCACTTCCTGAAGCCTTGAGTTTTTTGAGCTTACTTCCTATTAAATTAAAATAAAAATATAAGATAGATTTTAAAATCGTATAATTAAGAATAAATGTATTAATGCTTCGTTATACTAAATATAAAACAATAGGAGTAATAATGGCTAAAGTAAATTATAATTATGAAAAACGGGCACGTGAATTAGAAAAACAAAAGAAAAAAGAAGAAAAACGTAAGAAGAAAGAGGCTTTAAAAAATGCTGGAAATGTAGAAGAAGAAACACCAAGTGAAAAAGAAGCTGAATAAATAAATTTGATGGCAGAAGACTTAACTAAATTAATTAGTTAAGTCTTCTGCCACCAATATTGTATTATTTAGAAGCTTTTTTTGCTTTTTTCTCAGCTCTTTTCTCTTTTAATGTTTTTGTTGATGCTGTTTTTACAGACTTTTGTACGTCTTTACCTTTTGCCATAATATTTCCTTTATTTAAATTTACCTCATAATATATCTAAAATAAAATAAAAAACACTATCTTAACTGTCAAAATTGAAACCTTTTATGTGTTCATCTAGATGTTGTTCTAACATTATTTTATATTCATTCATAAAATAATCCATTGCTTTTTGTTTTTCTACTGCCATATCTTCACTTGATTTATAAGAAGATGCTGCTATCCATGCGTTAAATCTAGCAAGTGCAAACATAAATGAAGCACTTACTTCTCCTGAACTTATATCTTCATTCATTTGTTCATTAGCTAAAAATATATGAGCATCTGCTCTTTTTAAAAAACCTTGTTTATCTTCACTCATTTATACTGTCCTTTTTAAATATATATTAAATTTAGTGTTATAATATGATAAATCAATTTCAGGAGAGTTTATGCGAGTAGTATTTCTTATATTTTTAACGATAATTTCAATGTTTGCACAAAATACAGTTTCAAAAGTTTCCTCAAATTTAGGAGTGGGATGGGGAATGACTTTTTTGAATGAAAATAGTTTACTTATCTCACAAAAAAATGGGCAAATAATTCTTTTAGATTTACAGTCTAAAGAAACTCAAAACATACAAAATATTCCAAAAGTTTTATATCAGGGTCAAGGTGGATTATTAGATATTCAAAAAAAAGATGAATGGATTTATTTAACTTATGTAAAAAATGTAAATGGTCAAGGAGTTACAACTTTAGCTCGTGCAAAAATACTAGATAATAAGTTAGTAGAATTTAAAGACTTATTAGTAACAAAATCTTTTTCTAGTGCTTCTCATCATTTTGGAGGTAGAATTGCTTTTGATGATAAAGGACATATTTTCTTTTCAGTTGGTGATAGAGGATATAGGCATAGTGCTCAAGATTTAAGTAGTCATAAAGGCTCGATTTTAAGACTTAATTTGGATGGTTCAATTCCTCTTGATAATCCATTTGTAAATAATGCTAATGCTTTAGGTGAAATATACTCTTATGGACATAGAAATCCCCAAGGTCTTTTCTTTGATAAAAACAATAAAACACTTTATTCAAATGAACATGGTCCAAGAGGTGGAGATGAAATAAATATTATTAAAAAAGGCTCAAACTATGGTTGGCCTGTTGTTTCTCAAGGTAAAGAGTATTGGAATTCTTCTTTTGTAGGAGATTTTCGTAGTAAAGAAAATTTTGTTGATGGCATAAAAGTTTATGTTCCTTCTATCGCTCCTAGTTCTCTTATTTCTTATAGTGGAAAAAAATACAATAATTTAAAAGGAAATTTATTTTCAGGTGCTTTAAAACTTCAGCATTTAAATCAAATTATCTTAGATGAAAATGATAAAGTGCTTCAAGAAAATAGATTGTTAGAAGATTTACACGAAAGAATTAGGAATGTAGTAGAGTCTCCAAAGGGAGAAATATATATTTCCACTGACAATGGAAATATATATCTTGTTAATTTTGAATAAAATTTTTAATTTTAAAACAAATGTAAAAACAAAGAATTATGAATTACTTAGTAGTAATTTATAGTTCTTATAATAATTAATAAGCTGCATTACTAACACTGCAATTATTCCCATAATCCAATATAAAAACCACATACTTATCATTCCTAAGAATCCATCTTCTGAAATGTAATCAACTATTTGAAATATAAGAAAAAAAGCTAGTGTACTTTTAAAAGATAATGTATTATTTTTATTAAAATCTATTAAATCTTTACCTTTTAGTTTTACTTTAAAATATATTAAGGTAATGCTAATTGGAATTAAAGCTAATGCAAATAGATATTGTTCTTTTATTAATTCAATTGTTTTATCTTGACCAAATACATAAAGATAAACAGTAATAATTACTACAAATGAAAGAGTAAATAAATTCCTATTTGACATTATAGACATTAATTTTCACCTTTTTTATATGGTTCTTTTGTTGTTAATCTAGAATCAACTAAACCACGTCCAATTGTAAAATGATAAAGCGATTGGAAATGATTTGTTTTTAAACCAATAGTATCGTGTAATATATCATCTAAGAAGCATCCAATTCCTGTAGCTGATAATTGTAAAGATGTTGTTTCTAAATACAATTGTTGACCAATAGCTCCACATTCCCAATATAATTGTTTATATTTAGAAGGACCATACGTTTCTAATTGATTCATAAACTCACATAACATCCCAAGAGAAAAAGCTCCATCTTTTGCTATATCTTGATTACAAGAAATTGCTTTTGCTAAAAATTTAAAATCTCCATCTTGAAGTTTATATAACTCTCCTGCATTTGTATCTACTTTATCCCAAAGAAAATCTTCTTTTAAAAGTGTTTGTAGTTGTTCTTTATGTTCTTTATTTCTAACTAGTATATAAAGACCTGAATCTAACTCTTCTACACTATGTACAAATATTACTAAATGAACAGAAGAAGCAGAAGATTTTACAGAGCCAATTATTGTTTCAAACTCTTTTTTAGAAATTGTGCAATCATTTTCATTCATCATTTGAGCAGAACGTCTTTTTAAAACCACATCTTTTGCTAAGAATGATGTTTTTCTATATAAATTTTCTTCATATTGTGTATTGATAAATTTCTTCTTTTCTAAATCATCACTTAGCGTTGAATCTTCAATTTTTTCTAAAATATCCCATTTATGCCAAGAAAGACTAAGTTGATTTGCTTTTCCTTCATACTCTTCTTGAAGTTTTGATTGTATTTCTTCAAGATTAATATCTTTTGTATTAATATTTGAATCATCAAAAGATACAAGTATTAACATATCAGCTAACTCTCGCTCTTCTTTTATATATCTATTTGCTTGATCAAGTCCTAAAAGTTTTTTAAGTTGTGAATCTTTTACATTAACTATTTGTATTTTCCAACCAAGAATTGAAGCAGAAACTTCTAAAGCTTTTAAAGCATGACCACAATCTAGTTGTGTATATCTCCAAGACCGCTCACCATATTTCCAAGCTTCTCTCCAAACAATTGAAGATAAGCAAATAGCAAAACTATTTTCTGGGAGTTCAAGTTTAGGAGCTGTTGATAATTGTTCTAATTCGTGTTCTTTTACACTATAGTGATGTAAGCCATTTTCTATTCCTTGGATTTGGCTTGATAAAATATATGCTTCACTAGGTTGTAAATTTCCACTTGAAGCATTACATCTTAAAGCCCATGATTGATCACCGTATTCCTTGATTGCTGCAAGTCCTAGTGAGAATTGAAAAAATTGTGATATTGATTCAATACATAAAGGAGCACAAAGAGATTTATCTTTTGATTTTTCAAAAATTTGAGAGTATTCTAATGTATTATTTTCAAAAGATAATGCTAATTTTGTTTTTTTAGTATTAAAATATATTCTATATGGATCAGGTTGTGTAGCCCAATCCATATAACCTAAAGACCTTGCGTATCTTTGCTGCGAATGTTTTGTTTCATTATGATAGGTATAAACCATTTGTAAGTTATTATTCATAGAAGTATAGTAGCTAATCAGAGCTAATAAATCATTAAATAAAAATATTTTAGATATTATACAAAAAATAAAACAATGTATACGAAGGAAGAAGATGAAAGAAAAAATATATTTAATTCCAGGACTTATGACAGATGAGAGACTTTGGAGTAGAATAAAGCCTTTTTTAGAAGAATATGAACTAGTTCATATTCCTATTCCTCACAGTACAGATTTTGATGAAGTATTAGATATTCTAGTTGATATTTTTAAAGAAGAAAAAATAAATATTTTAGGTTTTTCTCTGGGAGGATATATTGCATCATATTTTGCAGTTACTTATCCAAATAGAGTAAATAGATTATTTATGGTAGCTGCAACTCCAGGTGAATCTCAAGAAGCAGAAACTGAAAGAAGAAAACAAAAGTTTGCAGTAATTGAAAAAGAGGGGTTTAAAGGTCTTTCTTTTGAAAAAGCAAAATCTTTAGTAGAGAAACAAAATCAAAATGATATAGAATTGATTAAAACTATTCAAGATATGTTTATGGATTTAGGAAAAGAAACTTTTATTTCTCAGCTAACAAGTACTTTTAAAAGAATTGATTTATTCGAAGATTTAATAGGACTTAAATTACCAATTTGGTTTTATTATAGTAGTGATGATAGAATATTAAATAGTGAAGCTATTAGAAAATTTAAAGAAGTAGAGCATAATATGACAATAATTCCAAGAGAAGGAACAAGTCATAATATACCACTTGAAGTACCAAAAGATTTAAGTTTAAAAATAAAAGAATGGATGAAGAGTTAATCATAAATAATATAGATAATAAAACTGAACAAAAACTTTTAGTAATAGGTTACGTTTGGCCAGAACCAAAATCATCAGCAGCAGGAACTCATATAATGTCTATTATGAGATTGTTTAAAAATAATGGATATAAAGTAGAGTTTTGTACTCCTTGTGCAATATCTTCACATATGATTGATTTAGAAAAAGAGGGTATTAGTTCTTCAAGTATAGAGTTAAACAATGATAGTTTTGATGAATATGTAAAAGAATATAATCCAAATATTGTACTTTTTGATAGATTTATGATGGAAGAACAATTTGCTTGGAGAGTTGAAAAAAATTGTCCAAATGCTTTAAAAATATTAGATACAGAAGATTTACAATGTTTACGAAATGCTAGACATAAAGCCTTAAAAGAAAATAGGGCGATGAATAAAGCTGATTTATACTCATCAGACTTAGCAAAAAGAGAAATATCTGCAATATTAAGATGTGATATATCTTTGATAATCTCTTCTTATGAAATGCAACTATTAAAAAATATTTTTAAAATTGATGAGGTACTTTTTTATCATTTACCCTTTATGGTTGATTTAGATTCAATTCCAAAAGTTACGAAAACTTACCAAGAGCGTGAGCATTTTATGACAATTGGGAATTTTAGACACGCTCCAAATTGGGATGTAGTTTTATATCTTCAAAAAATATGGCCAATGATAAGAAAAGAACTTCCAAATGCACAGCTTCATATATATGGTTCTTACCCACCTGCAAAAGCAACAGCTTTAAATAACCCCAAAACTGGTTTTTTAATAAAAGGCTGGGCAGATGATGTTTTTGAAGTAATGCAAAGTGCAAAGGTTTGTATAGCACCAATTAGATTTGGTGCAGGAATAAAAGGAAAGCTCTTAGATGCTATGATAATGCAAACACCAAGTGCAACAAGTAGTATTGGAAGTGAAGGTATGTTTGAAGATGAACAATGGCCTGGAATTATTAGTGATGATATAGATGATTTTGTTGAAAAAACAGTTGAATTATATAAAAATGAAGATAAATGGAATAAAGCAAAACAAAATGCACATATTTTGCTAAAATCTAAATATAATGGAAAAGTATTAGGTGAAAATTTATTAAAAAAAGTAAATAAAGTTTATGAAAACCTACAAGAGCATAGATTAAACAATTTTACAGGTTCAATGCTAAGACATCATAGTATGTCAAGCACAAAATATATGTCTCAGTGGATAGCTGAAAAAAATAAAGTTAAATAATAGAAAATAGGAATAAAAATGATTAATAGAGTATATATGACAAAACAGCGATTTGATGAAGAATTAGAAAAAGGTGAAATGCCTCATAAAACTTATGAAGAGTATAAAAAATCAGTAGATAAAGTATATGATGAACTAGAGAATGTAAATGATGAAGAGATTTATGATAAAGATGTAGATAATAAAAATAAGGACAGTAATATATGACATTTAAAGAGTTTAATTTAAACAAGATAATAGAAAAATCACTAGAAGAAAATTTATATATAACTCCAACAGCTATTCAAGAAAAGGTGATTCCTTTGGTTCTTGAATCAAATGATATTATTGCGAAGGCTCAAACAGGTAGTGGAAAAACTGCGGCTTTTGTATTGCCTATTTTAAATCATTATTCTTTAAATATCAAAGAAGGAAAAGCAAAAATTAGAACGCTTGTTTTAGCACCAACGCGTGAGCTTACTTTACAAATTGCGGATATTTTTAAAACTTTAGGTTCAAACCTAATACTAAATTTAAAAATAGTTAGTGTAATTGGTGGAAAAAGTATTGGCGATCAACTTTTAGATATACAAAAAGGTTGTGATATTGTTGTTGCTACTGCTGGACGATTACTTGATATTATAGATAAAAAACAGATTAATTTAGATAATTTAGAGTTTTTTGTTCTTGATGAAGCTGATAAAATGCTTGATTTAGGTTTTGCAGAAGAATTAGAGTTAATTTTAAAACAATTACCCCAAAAAAGACAAAACTTACTTTTTTCAGCAACGTATCCTCCAAAAATGAAGCAAATAGCTTCAATGATTACAACAAATGCTATTGAGGTTTCAATTCAAGATGAACAGCCAACGGTTGAACTTATTAAACAAAGAGCAATTGAAGTAAATATGGAAAATAGAAATCCATTGTTAAGAGAATTAATCTCTTCAAATTCATGGGAAAGAGTTTTGGTTTTTATGGCAAACAATAGAGCAGCAAATAATATTGCAGCTAAATTTAGGAAATATAATATAAATGCTCAATCATTCCATGGAGATTTAACGCAAGAAGATAGAGAATATACTCTAAAAGAGTTCAAAGATAAAAAGATTAAGGTTTTATTTTCTTCTGATATTGCAGCACGTGGCTTGGATATTGATGATATTTCTTGTATTATAAATTTTGATTTACCTCGTTCACCTGCTGATTATATTCATAGAATTGGAAGAAGTGGAAGAGCAGGGCGAGAGGGTTTAGCTATTTCATTTATTACTTTAGAAAATAGTGAGCATTTTAAATTAATTGAGAAACGTGCCAATATCAAGCTTGAAAGAGAGCAAATAAAAGGTTTTGAATTAATTGGAACACCTATTGAAAAAGAAAAGGGAAAAGAGCCTGTTAAAGGGAAAAGAAGAAGTAAGAAAGATAAATTAAGAGAACAAAAAAAAGATTAGTTCTCTTAAGTCTTTAATACCTTGAAGTAGTTTCGATTAAGTGAAAACCAAATTGTGTTTTTACAGGTCCATGAATTTTTAATAAATCTTTTGAAAATACTACTTCATCAAATTCTTTAACCATTTCGCCTTTTGAAAAAGTACCTAAATGACCACCTCTTTTTCCTGAAGAGCATTTTGAAAACTTTTTTGCTGCTTTTTCAAAAGTTATATCATTTTGAATTATCTCTTTTTTTATTTTCTTTGCTAATTTTTCAGTATTTACTAATATATGTCTAGCTGTTGCTTTTGAAGCCATTGAAATCCTTTTTAAGAATGAGTATTTTTGAATTTTATCATCTTTTTATAAATTTTACATATAATAGAATACTAAAATTAGGGATTTGATATGAAAAATGATGAAATAAAAAAGAAATTTGCTAAAGTTATATTTAATGCAAAAATGGTTGCACTTGTATTCTTTGTACTATTAACGCCAAGTATTGTCTTGAAAGTAAAAGGTATGAATGAAATCTTTGGATTTAGCGAACAAATATGGTTTAATGCAGCAATAGCAGGCTTTATAATTTATATAGGATATACTATCTTCTTTTGGAAATGTCCAAAATGCGGAAAATTTCCTGGTCGTGGATGGTTTAGAAAAAAGTGTGATTCTTGCGGAGTTGAATTATCATAATTCAATTCTTCTCCTTTTCAATATTGTTTTAAGTTTAATCGGCTATCATTCCACACAACTTAAAGAACGCGGAATAGAGCAGCACGGTAGCTCGACGGGCTCATAACCCGTAGGTCGCTGGTTCAAATCCAGCTTCCGCAACCAAAATACAAGCTTTTAGCTATTTGAACTCTTAGTTCTTTTAGCTAGAAGCTTTTTTTTTGCTTAATTTTTAAGTTTTTCAACTTCTTTTATTGTATTAACAGCTGCTGGAAGTATAGCTTCACTAAGTGCTGGATGAATATATAGCATTTCTTTTAAATGTCGTATGTCATTGTCTAAGTGCATAACGGCAAGTACTTGATGCATCATAGTTGAACTTTCGGGTCCTATTAAATGGCATCCTAAAATTTCATAAGTATTTGGATCTACTATAAACTTTGTTCTAGGGTATTTAAGTCTTGTTGACATTGCTTTTGCACTAGCTAACCACGGTGTTGTACTTGTAACATACTCTATATTTTGCTCTTTTGCTTTTTGCTCTGTTATTCCCACACTTGCAATTTCAGGTTCTGTAAAAACTGCATGAGGCATATATTTAAATTTTAAAGGTTTTCTTTCATTTTCTAATAAGATTTTACCTAGATAATTAACTTCTTGAGCAGCTGCGTGTTGTAGCATATTCTCACCACTTGCATCACCTACCACATAAACGCCTTTTGCTTTTGTTTGGAAAAATTCATCTCTTTTGATATATCCTCTTTCATTTACTTCAATATCAGTATTTTGTAAATCTAAAGAATCAGTATTTGACTGTCTTCCTGTTGCATAAAGTAATGCTTGTGAGCTATGTTTTGATTTTTGATTTTCTTTGTTTATTAAAGTTAAATTAAATTGATTGTCTTTATAATCTATTTCATCAATACTTGTATCAAATAAAATATCAACACTTTTTGAAAACTCTTCTTTGAAAATAGCAGAAATATCGCTATCTTCATTTCCTAATATTCTTTGACTTCTTACTAATAATTTTGTTTGTATTCCAACTGCAGCAAAAAAGTTTGCTAATTCACAAGCAATAAAACCAGAACCTACAATGACAATTGATTTTGGAATATCACCAATTAGAGGAAAAATATCATCACTAGTCCAAGCTTTAGGATGAGGTGCAGGATTTGGTTTAGTTCCTGTTGCTATTACTATTTTAGGAGCTGTTAATTGTTCACCATTTACACTAACAATATTATTTGATACAAATTTCCCAGTGCCATAAATTATTTCAACATTTTCATTAAATCTACTTTTATATGCAGAATCAATTTTTGCGATGTACTTATTTGTTTCATCAAATATCTTTTCTATATCAATACTATTTATACTCGCATCTATAAAATGTCTATTTGATTCTTTAATAGCACGTGCAACATGAGCATAACCAATTAAAAGTTTTGATGGAACACAACCTCTATTGGGACAAGTTCCACCAAATTTTGATTTCTCAATTATTGCAACTTTTTTCCCCATTTTTGATGCAGTTACTGCTAGATTACTAGCTCGTCCTGCTCCAATGATTATTAAATCAAATTCTTTCATAACTCACCCTTTTTCTTTTAATTATTGTATTATAAATAAAATTTATTTACTATTTGTGTACTCTTTACTTATTCTAATAAAATGAGGTATTAATTTATTAGAATAGATATTCTTTTAATCACATTCTTATTATAATAATTAAAAGATAAAGGGAGACTATGAAGAAAAATACAAAAAATATTTTAATACTTATAGCTATAATACTTGGGATATGGCTAGTTATTGAAATTTCGTTTTTATGGTTAATTATAATTATTACAGGGCTTATTGCCTTAGCAATTTATGATATGAAACAAACGAAGCACTCATTATGGAGAAACTTTCCTATAGTAGGAAGACTTAGATGGGTATTTGAAGAGTTAAGACCTCCATTAAGACAATATTTTATGGAATCCGATATTGATGGTGTTCCTTTTAACAGACAAGAAAGAAGTTTAGTTTATAAACGTTCTAAAAATCTAGTTAGTACTATTCCTTTTGGGACAAAAGTTGATGTATATAAAGCTGGATATGAATGGATGGGTCATTCTTTAAATGCAACAAAAGCTAAAGAATTAGATTCTGATCCAAGAGTTGAAATAGGGAGTAATTTTTGTTCTAAACCCTATAGTGCAAGTATTTTCAATGTTTCGGCTATGAGTTTTGGAGCATTAAGTTCAGCAGCTGTTCGTTCTTTGGGTTATGGTGCTAAAATTGGTGGTTTTGCATTAAATACAGGTGAGGGTGGTTTAAGTAAATATCATCTTGAGTCAAACTGTGATTTAATTTGGCAAGTTGGAACTGGATATTTTGGTTGTAGAAATGAAGATGGTACTTTTAATGCTGATTTATTTGAACAAAAGTCAAAAAATGAAAATGTTAAAATGATTGAGATAAAATTATCACAAGGTGCAAAACCAGGTCATGGTGGAATTTTACCTGCAAATAAAAATACTCCTGAAATCGCTGAAGGTAGAGGTGTTAAACCATATACTAGAGTTGATTCTCCTCCTATTCATTCTGCTTTTACTACAGCTAAAGAAATGATGGAATTTATTACTAATTTAAGAAAATTATCAGGTGGTAAACCAATTGGTATAAAACTTTGTATTGGTAGAAAAGAAGAGTTTATTACTCTTTGCAGAGTAATGCACGAAACTGGTTTAAAACCTGATTTCATTACTATTGATGGAGGAGAAGGTGGAACAGGTGCTGCTCCACTTGAATATACAAATTCAGTAGGAATGCCTCTGCGCGATGCTTTAGTTTTTGTTGTTGATGCTTTAATAGGTTTTGATTTAAAAAAAGATATTAAGATTATTGCTTCAGGAAAAATATTAAATGGAATGGACATTTTAAAAAAATTAGCTATTGGTGCTGATTTATGTGCAAGTGCTAGAGGGATGATGTTCTCTCTTGGTTGTATTCAAGCTTTAGATTGTCATAAAAACACTTGTCCAACAGGAATTGCAACTCAAAATAAAAGATTATCAAGCGCCTTAGTAGTTGAAGATAAAAAACAAAGAGTTGCAAATTATCATCAAGGAACTATTGAAAGTTTTATAGAATTATTAGCATCTTCAGGTCTTAATAATTTTAAAAAATTATCACGAAAACATGTTTTTTATAGATTAGATGAAACGAAATATAAAAGATATGATGAATTATTTACTCCTATGAGAACAGGAGATCTTTTAAAAGCTCCTTATCCTAAAGATTTCAAAAGATTTATAGTTTAAATTTTTGTTTTGAACAAAAACTATATTTGATATTCAAATATTCAAATTCTAAAGAGTAAGCATGAAGAAGAAGTCTTTTATCACCTGATAAAATGATTCTTTCTTCTTGTGTAACTTCTTTTTTTAGAATTTTATCTGCATGAAGTTCATTTATTCCATAAATTGGATCACCTATAATTCTGTGATTAATTGAGTTTAAATGCACTCTTATTTGATGTTGCCTTCCTGTTTGAGGATATGCGTAAACTAAAGTTTTATTTTGACTTTTATCATAAAAAATCGGTTTTATTTTTGTAGATGATACTTTGCCTTTTTCATCGGTTTTCATTTTTAGTTTTATTATTCCTGTATCATTTGTAATTGGAGTATTTATTTGTATTTCTTCTTTAATCTCGCCTTCAACAATTGCTTTATACGTTTTTTTATATTTTTTCTCTTCAAACATTTCTTTTAAAATCATATCTGAATATCTATTTTTTGATACTAGTACTAATCCTGAAGTTTCTTTATCTATTCGATGAACTAGGGATGCTTCATCTTTTAAATGGTATTTAATTTCATCTAAAAGAGTATATTCATTATTTATTGAAGTAGGGTGAACTAATAATCCTGATGGTTTATCAAAGATTGCAAAGTGTTCGTTTTGAAATAGTGGTTTAAGACCTTTTGTAATTGCTTGAAATATATTAATTTGAATAAATCCTGATTTAATCATTTGATTTTTTTGTAATCTTTTATTATCTTGGTTTAATATTTTTCCTTTTGCTAATAAACTTTGAGATAATTTTGAAGATAGTTTTACATCTTCAATTAAAAAATCATCAATTAACTTTTTTTCTTTAACTTCAAATTTTTTTAGTATATATGGCAATTTTAATCCTATTAATTAGTTTAAAAGATTATACAATATATTTTTGTACACAAATATAATAGAAGTAATAGGACTTTTGTGCTTTAATATCAAATGGCAAAAGAATTAATCACAAATTTTGGATATGACAAAATTCTAAAAGAGTTTAAATATCTATATGAAAAAGAAAAACCTTATTGGGTAAAAGAAAAACAAATAGCAGCACAACACGGTGATAGAAGTGAAAATGCAGAGTATATATCTGCAAAAGCTGAAATTAGAAACCTAGATAAAAGATTGAGATTTTTAGATAAAATTATAAATAATAGTGAAGTTATTGATATTAG
This sequence comes from Poseidonibacter antarcticus, assembly GCF_003667345.1. Lineage (NCBI taxonomy): Bacteria > Pseudomonadati > Campylobacterota > Epsilonproteobacteria > Campylobacterales > Arcobacteraceae > Poseidonibacter > Poseidonibacter antarcticus. Next base: position 405,977 of record NZ_RCWF01000001.1, on the reverse strand, counting down.
TAAAATTCCACATAAAAAGATAAATTTTGGATCAGAAGTAACGCTTTTAGATTTGGATACAAATGAACAAAAAGTTTTTAAAATTGTAGGAACTTATGAAACAAATCCAAATGAAAATAAAATATCTAATAAATCTCCTTTAGGTAGAGCATTGATTGGAAAAGAATTAAATGAAGAGTTTGAATTTAGAATAAATGATAATATTTTTGAGTATGAAATATTAAAAATACAGCAGTGTAAAGTAGAAGATTTATGAATATAAATGATTTAGAAAAAATTGTAAGACAAAATATTAAAAATACAGACCAAGAGTTTAAAAGAGTTTTTCATGGACGAGGAAACTTTTATGAAGATTTTAATTATTTAACAATTGATTCAATTGATAAAATTTTATTTATTGTTTTATTTGAACAATTAGAGCAAATAAAAGAAAAAGAACTATTTGAAATGATAAGAAAAGTTTTCGATGATGTAAAACACGATACTTTGGTTTTACAAAGAAGATATTTGGATAAATCACCTTGTGAAGTTTTAGAAGGAAGTTTAAAAGAAAACAATATAGCAATTGAAAATAATATCAAATATAAAATAAGTTTTACAAACAAAAATATTGGATTTTTTCCAGATATGAAAATAGGGCATAAGTATATTTCACAAAATGCAAAGAATAAAAATGTATTAAATCTTTTTTCATATACTTGTGCTTTTTCATTAAATGCTAGTAAAGCAGGAGCTAAAAATATTGTAAATGTTGATATGGCAAAAGGTGCTTTAACTATTGGACGAGAAAATCATCATATTAATGAGTTTAATACTTCAAATGTTCATTTTATGCCTTATAATATTTTAAAATCATGGAATAGAATTAAAAAACAAGGTCCTTATGACATTATTATCATTGATCCACCTTCATTTCAAAAAGGAAGTTTTGCAGCTAGTAAAGATTATGTAAAAATTATAAAAAGATTAGATGCACTTGCTAGTGAAAATTGTATTGTATTGTCAGCACTTAATGCTCCTGAACTTGATAGTGGTTTTATAAAAAATATATTTGAAGAGTTTGCTCCATCTTTTAAATTTGTAAAAAGATTAGGCAACTTAGATACATTTCCTTCAAATAATGAAGAAAAATCTTTAAAAAATCTAATATTTAAGAAAGGTATTTAATTTTGGATTTTGAAGCTAAACTATGTCCTTTTTGTAAAAAAGATAATAATTGTCAAGTATTAAAGGCAAATTTATGTTGGTGTATGAAGATAAAAATTCCTGATGAATTAAAATCTATGATTCCCAAAAAAAGTAAGATGAAATCTTGCATTTGCGAAAATTGTATAGAAGAGTTCAAAAAAGATTCCCAATCGTTTAAAAATAAGTACTCTTTTTTGATAGATTCTAAATAGTTTTTGATACAATTCTTTTTATATAATAAAAGAGGGGAAAATTATTTTGATAGAAAAAAATAGATGGCTAATGGCTTTAAGTGCTGTTGGTGTTCATATTTGTATTGGTTCTGTATATGCATGGAGTGTGTATGTAAAACCAATTCAAGAACAAATGGCATGGACTTTAACTGATGTTACAATTGCTTTTAGTATTGCAATATTCTTTTTAGGATTATCAGCAGCTTTAATGGGTAAATTTGTTGAGAAAAATGGTCCTAGAGTTTCTGCAATTATTGCAGCTTCATTATTTGGTTTAGGTACTATGGGTGCAGGTTTAGCAATTATGATGGAATCCAAGCTTCTTTTATACTTTTTTTATGGTGTATTAGGTGGTTGTGGATTAGGGATTGGTTATATTTCACCTGTTTCAACTTTAGTTAAATGGTTTCCAGATAAAAGAGGAATGGCTACAGGTTTAGCAATTATGGGATTTGGTTTTGCTTCCGCTATTTGGGGTCCAACTATTAAAATTTTAATTGAAGCAGTTGGAATTTCTGGGACATTCTTTATTTTAGGTGCTTTTTATTTTGTAATTATGTTTGCATCTGCACTATATCTTGAAAAACCAGAAGAGGGTTATTTACCAAAGAAATTTAAACAAAAAATCAAAGAAGGTAAAAAGAAAATCAAAGAAGATTTAGAGAATTTAACTCTAAATGAAGCTGTAAAAACACCAAGATTTTACGGTCTTTGGATTATGTTGTTTATAAATATTACATGTGGTATTGCAATTATTGGTGTTGCATCACCTTTACTTCAAGAAGTTTTAGGAATTTCAGCAATTGCAGCAGCAGCAGCTGTTGGACTTATGGGAATATTTAATGGTGCAGGAAGACTTATGTGGGCTTCTTTATCTGATTATTTAACAAGACCTATTGTTTATGTGATATTTTTTCTTACACAAATTATTGCTTTTTATATGTTACCTTCAATTAAAGAAATTGTAGTATTCCAAGTTGTTTTATACTTTATTATGACTTGTTACGGTGGTGGTTTTGCTTCAATTCCTGCATATATTGGAGATATTTTTGGAACAAAAGAACTTGGTGCAATTCACGGTTATATTTTAACTGCATGGGCTGCTGCTGGTTTAGTTGGACCTTTAATTATTTCAATGGTTAAAGATTCAACTGGTTCTTATTCTCAAACATTATATGTTTTTGCGGCTTTCTTTATTGTTGCATTAATTGTTTCGATTCTAATGTTAATAAATATAAAACAGATTCAAAAAAGTAAATCTAAGTAAGATATGAATTTTCTTGACTTTAATCAAGAAAATTCAAGGCTATTTCCTATATAGTCCTATTTTATAAAATAAATAGGATTAAGGATAATTAATGTTAGATACTGAAATTACAAAAGAGAACTTAAATAAATTAGTAGTTACTTTTTATACAAAAGTTTTAAAAGATGAAAAAATATCACCATTTTTTATAGAAAAACTTGGAAAAGATATGAAGTCAGAACCTTGGCAAAAACATATTACACTTCTTACAAACTTTTGGTATACAATTTCTCATGGAAGAGGAGAATACAATGGTTCACCCTTTGCTCCACATTTACAAATATCAGGATTAAATCAAGAAGCTTTTCAGACTTGGTTAAAATTGTTTTTTTCTACAGTTGAAAAAATTTATGTTGAAGATATTGCAAATAAATTTAAAGAAAGAAGTTCTATTATCGCTAGTAATTTTATGAGAAATTTAGGAATCTAAATTTCTCGTACATCTATAAATGAACCTGATTCAAATTCATCTATTCTGTTTACTACATTTTCTAACTTTTGTGCGGCTTGCTCAGGTTTTTGTATTGTTCCTGCTTTTAAAACTTTTGCTGAAGTAAAAATATTATCATCAACTTCATATCGTATATAATCAGTCATTGGCGTTTGAATAACTCCTGGTGCAACAGCAAGTAGTTTTGTATTCGTTAATTCTTTTGAATAAAGATTTATTAGCATATTTATTCCAGCTTTTGATAAAGAATAAGAAGCCCAACCTTTTGAGCCTTTTTTTGATGCTCCTGAAGAAATTGCAATAATATTCTTAATATTAATTATAGACAATATATCTAGCAATTCTTTATTTGAATAAACATTTAATTCATAAACTTCTTTCATATTGTTAATACTAGTTTTTTTTGTTTCTTTTATATCTCCTAACATCCCTGCATTCAAATAAACTAGATAAATATCTTTTATTGAAATAATAAATTCACTTAATTGTCTTTTTATTTCTTGAGTATTTGATAAATCAAAGGCTTTAAATATAAAATTGTCATTTTTAATATTTGGTTTATTTCTACTAATTCCATATACTTTATAGTCTTTGTTTAGATAGAAATTAGTAAGAGCTAATCCTAATCCTGAACTACAACCTGTTATTAAAATATTTTTAGTCATAGATAAATTCCTTTATTTATAAATTATTATTTACTTAGATTATACTATAAATTAAACTTGATTAATATTTATTTGGCTATAATCTATTTACTTATATATAAAGGAAAAAGGTATTTATTTACTTTAATAATTTTGCAAGAATTTAATATTACAGAAAAAATAAAAAATTTAGATATAGATGACATTCAAGAGAATTTATTTCATTATTCATACGATAGTAAAAGTTTAAAATCATTATTTAGAAATAACATTTCAAATGATGATCCTGCATACATATCTTCTTATAGTAGTTTTAGGGGAGAAGTTTATGAAAATGTAGTATATGAACTATTATTACAATATGCATATAGTGAAGATTTAATTACTAGGTTTATATTAAAAGGTCCATATCAAGATAAAGAGAATACATTTATTAAAAGTGGTCTTTTAATAGATAGAAGTTCTCAAATAGTTTATAAATCAGCGTATAAAGATATTAGTGAGTTTGATGCACTATTTTTTACAAAAGATTCTGTTTACTTTGTAGAGATGAGTACATCTAAAAAAACTGCAAGTTTAAACAAACGTTTAGTTAAAAAATATGCACTTTTAAAGATGATATTCCCTACATTAATAATAAGAGCATTAATCATTGTTACTGAAGGTTCAATAGGACTTAGAAACTTTCCTGATTATGCAACTGTATGGGTAACGAAAGATTTAGATGATGATAAGTTAATCAAAAGAATTATCTTTGCAAAAAAAACGAAAAAAAATCTTACTACATTAAGAGCACAAAGACATAAAAAATATATTGAAACTTATAGAGTTAAGTATAAGAAATTTCAATATTTCCCAACCTTAGAATGGATTTTAAATCAATCACGATCTAATCCAAAGTTTATAGTTGATTTAAAATTCTTTTCATCTGCTAAGTTAGGTTTATTTTTTGATATTTATACAAAGCTTTATATTGGATATGTTTCAACAGAAGACTTTTTAATTTTATACCCTGAGTTTAATTTAAAGATAAGAACAAATAGAATAATTGTAACTATTGAAAAAGTAAATCAAACTCAACTTGATATAGTTTATTATGCTAAAGAAGAGAATGGTAAATTAAAAAGAATAAGACTTCAAGAAAATGATGTGTCTATAAAAGATAAAGAATTGGATGGTTTTACAAATGCTGAAGTTAGATTTTTTATGAAAATTTTAACACAAAAACATGTATTAAATGTAACTAATATTAATCATATAAGAGATAATTTGAATCTTATAAAATAAAAAGAGTTTAACTCCTTTTATTTTACATATAATTATTAAATTTATATAAAAACTTTTTTTGAATCTTATCATATCTATAAATATCATCTCTAAATTGTAAATTATTGTGTTCATCAACCCATGATGTTAAATATACCATATGCACAGGTATCTTTCTTTTTAATCCAATTTGAGTTTTTTCAATATTGGCTAAAATATCATTGGCTTTTTCAAAATCTAGGTTTTCATCTTCTGAGGCAATAGCTTTTAATAATTCTTTTGGTTTAGATAATCTTACACATCCATGAGATAAGGCCCTTCTTGTATAATTAAAATATCTTTTTGCTGGTGTATCATGTAAGTAAACTGCATATTTATTAGGAAACATAAATTTCATTCTTCCTAGAGGATTATGATTACTAGGCATTTGAATAAATCTTATAGTAGGACCTTTAGGTGGTTGTATTTTTTCTTCAATTTGTATTCTTTCTCCATTTACTATAGAAGTTGTAATATTTGTAGTTGCAATTCTATTCTCATCATATAAACTCCAATCAATTGAATCTACATCAAATTGAGTTGATTTATGATCCCAGTTTTCATAAAGATTAATACCTTTCCCCTCTAAATACGTAGGATCTTTTATTAGTTTAGGAATAATTTCTCTTTTTGCAATTCTAGGGGGAATCCTCCAATAAGGATTTAAAACAATAAAAGACATTTTATTTGAGAATATGGGAGTAGGGTTTTTTCTCGTTCCAACTACGATTTTCATATCAAGTTTTACTTTATTATTTTCATACATTTTTAATTTAAAATCAGGAATATTAACTAAAAGAAATTTATTTCCTAATGTTCTAGGAAGCCATCTCATTCTTTCTAGATTTAATCTTATTTTTGTAATTTTACTCTCAATTGATAAGTTTAAATGTCTTCTAGTGGAAGCTCCAACTACTCCATCAGGTTTTAATCCATGACTTTTTTGAAATGATATTACTGCATCTTTTAAATCTTTATCAAAAGTTGTATAACAGTTATTTACAAACTCTTGTGAAAGACAATTATCAATTTTTAAATCATGACTTTGTAATAATCTTTTTCTTAATATTTCAACAATAGGAGATATATCACCTTCTCTTAAAGTTTTAAAGTTGGGTAATTTTATATAACCACCTTGAGTTGCCAATACTTCTAACTCATTTAGTTTTTCTGATAGTTCTTGTGCCTTGGGATAAGTAAAGTTAACTTCTTTAAATGCAAGTGTTAAATCATTTCCAATTAATGCTTTTTTTAAAAGTTTTTTTGGATCTTTATTTACACTATATTTTTCCCAATCTGCAATAATTTCTTCTTTTCTATCAAGTTTTCTAAGTTCTTTTTTGAAACCTTTCCAATTTATATAACCTTTTGATAAGTAATTCATATATTTATCATAAATACTAGTTAACATAAAATCAATTTTTGCCATACTTTCTATATATTTATCATTTGTCTTTTCTAAATTATTTAATTCTTTTAGAATCTTGTCAAGTTTAAATGCTCTTTTTACATTAGGTTTTAATACTGGATCATTTTTAATTGTTTCTAATAATGATATTGAAATATCTTTAATTCCATTTTTATTACTCCATATTAACTGATTATCAAAATTCTTATAATAACTTTTAATTGATAATTTACTTAAAAATGAATCGGGTATTTTTTTTAAAGAAAGTAGATATTTAATAGTTTCTTTACTATTTTCTTTGAATATCTCTTTTTCAGTGGGTTCAATATTTTTTACTGCGTCATACTCTTCATTAAGTACTTCTATTTGTATATTTGATGTTTTAATATCAGTTGAAGCGAATAATATATTAGTAAAAAACAATGCAGTAAATATAAACATTAAATTATACATATTTTATATCTCCAAACGATTTTTATTTTGGCTAATTATAGTGAAAAAAGAAGAAACTAGCCTTTAATTATGAAATATAATCTATTTTTGATAAGAATTTTTCTTAAATCTAATAAATTTACCATCTACACTTGCACAAGAAATTTGATATGCTACCATCTTTTTAAATGGCTCTAAAAAATTATCAAGCGATAATTGTTCAATATTCTCAATATTTTGAGTATTTAATTGTTCTAAAACACAAAGTGTAGATTCAATTGTTGATAAACAATGAACATTTGGTTGAGTTTTAATCATAAATTGAGATGATTTATTATGTACAAAACTTATTTTTCTTAAGGTAGATAAGTTTTTACTAAGTCGTAATATCTTTTTTGAACAAGGCCAAGTAGAATCAATAATAAAAATCAAGCTTTTCTTTTTTGTAGATAATTTTTCTTCATTTAGTTTAATCGCATTATCATCTGGATATAAAACAAAAGCTTCATAATTTTCATCATTAATAAGTGAATTAATTCTATCATTATGTGTAAAATCGATTCCTATATGAAGTTCACAATTTTCAAGTGAATTATTTGTTAAGTGTCCTGTTCCATTTTTTGTTTTTTTGAACTCTTTTGGATGCATTAATATGACAAATTTTGTATTTGTTTTTAAAGGTTCTATTGTATGTTTACACATACATGAAGTTTTTGGTCTGTAGCATTTATAGCATTTTTCTCTTGTATTAAATTCTTGCAAAAATATCTTTCAAATTAATTTTTGAAATTATAGTGAAATACTTATTATATTCATAAAAAATTTTGATTAAATGATTATAATTGCATAAATTTAATAAAAAGTGAGATTATATATGATAATTCTTGAAGTAACTGGTGCTATATTTTCTATAATTGGTGCGTATTTAATGTCTTTAAGTACTAAAGATAATACAAGACCTTTGTATTTTGGATTTATTAGTTTTTTTATTTCAAATCTTGCATTACTTACTTTTTTCACTTTAAATGGAAAAGTTCCTGTAATTATTCAGATGGTTCTATTTTTTATAACTGCAGTAATCGGAATATATAAGTTAACGAAAAATAAAAAAAGAGATGTTAGTATAATTTTTATAGTTTTATTTATTTATATCTTATTTTTTGTATTTACAATTTTCCCTAATATTAAAGACATAGATTTCAATATATTAATCATTGATTTTATCGCATCTTTTATTGCAATAATTGGAAGTTTTTTATTGTCTAGTCCTAAGCATATAATTAGATCATATGCATTTATTTGTTTTTTTGTAGCTGATGTTATTTTTGTATATATAGGATATGTAAATGCTTATTATTTTTTTATGATTCAATCTATGTTTTATTTATATACAAGTTCCAAAGGTTATCATAATACTATGAAAAATGAGATTGAGATATTTTTTAATAAACATAAAATCAAATAAATTAAAAAGGTAAATTTTGGATCATTTAAATAAAAATATAGTTACAAAAAACACTTCAGAACCTAAAGTATATAATACAAATTTTGCAGAAGCATTTTATTTTTTTGCTTTTTTATCCTTAGTTGTATTTACTTTTTCTACTTTGAGTAATATTTTAACTCCTATTGCTATTGCAATTCTTATTTGGTTTTTGATTAATGCTCTTGCAAATCAAATAAAAAAACTCCCTTTTATGAACTCAAATTTTGGAGAATTTATTTCAATTCCTTTATCTTTAATTATTATTGTAGTTTCAATGCTTCAAATTGGTAGTTTTATAGCTTCTAGTATAGTTGAATTAAGTTCAACTATTGCTCAACTTGATGATAAATTTTATTCAACAATTGAAAAACTTTCGACTATGACGGGCTTTGATTTTTCAGATAAATTTGAGAAATTATTTGAGCAGTTTAGTATAGCTTCATTGATAAATAAAGTAATAGCAGCTTTTAGTTCAATAGTTAGTAATATTATGCAAATTTTATTATATGTTTTATTTCTTCTTTTAGACCAAAGATTTTTTAATGCAAAAATAAATGCACTTTTCCCTAATTATGAAAACAGATCAAAAGCAAAAGAAGTATTAAGTAGTGTTTCAAAAAGTATTAGAATGTATATTTCAATTACTACTATTATTAGTTTAAGTACTGGTTTTTTAACATATCTACTTTGTGAGGCTTTATCTTTACAAGGGGCAGTATTATGGGGATTTTTAGCTTTTATATTAAACTTTATTCCTACTATTGGAAGTATTATTGCAGTTATTATTCCAACACTTTTTTCACTTGTTCAATTCTCTGAACTTTCAGATGTTTTAATAGTTTTAGTTTCACTTGTAGTAATTCAATTTACAATAGGTAATATTATTTATCCAAGATTAATGGGAAATAGATTAAATATATCACAATTTATCGTAATTTTATCTCTTGTTGTTTGGGGTGCTATGTGGGGTACTGTTGGGATGTTTTTATCTGTACCTATGATGGTGATATTGATGATTATTTTATCTCAATTTGAGAATACAAAAGGAATGGCTATTATAATATCAGGAGATGGAAAAATTTATTCCAATAATAGTATATAGTTTTATTCTCCATTTAAGACAGATAGAACAGTTGTTCTACTTGTTTTAAGCTCCTTTGTTATCTTAGTCATATTTAACTCACCATTGACATTGTAATACTCTTCATTATCAAGCATTTTTAATATAATATCTTTTTTATCAAGTATCTCTTTTGATGTTTGTTTCTTTTGGAAAGTTAAGTCTTCTTCACTCATAGTTTTTAAAGCTTCTAAATCTCTTTTGATAGTTGGAACTGTTACTTTTAATTCTTTTGCTAAGTCTTTTGGATTATCAATTCCATTTAATAATAATTTATTTATAGCAATTCTTCTAGTTTTCATTTTTCGTCTGCGGTGATATGATATTTTCATAAAAGATTATATCAAATTTAAAATTATAATTAATAAGATATTAAGCTTGTATTTATTATGATAACAATTATCAATATTAAAGTAAGGAAGAACAATGTCTGACAATATTCTTATAAGAAATGGAATCTATCAAAATGATTATTTATTAAATAAACTATTTGAAGAAAAAGATATAAATAAAAGAGATGAAAAAGGTAGAAATGCACTTTTTTGGGCTATGCATAACAAAGATTATAAATTAATCAGTTTTTTAATAAAAAAAGGAATTGACACTAATGTTGTAGATAATTTATCTGCTATGAATTATGCAGTTTATAAAGATGATGTAAAGCTAATTAGATATTTAAGAACAGCTGGTTTAGATATTAATGAACTTGATGTTATTGAATCAACGCCTTTAATTTATGCAGTACTTTATAATAAATTAAGAAGTATAAATTATCTAGTTAATAATGGTGCTCAAATCTTTTATGAAGACAATTTAGGAAATAGTGCATTCTCTTTAGCAAGAGAGTTAAAAATACAATATTTAATTGATTTATTTGAAAATATTGCTTTAAAATCTAAAAAATAGCAGTATTTAAACTGCTATTTTTTTATATGTCCGTGACCGTGACCACCAGAATTTGTACTTTCTCTTTCTACAAATTCACTAAAATCTTTTCCACCTAAATTGTATGCTTTTCCAAAACCAAAAACTGCTTCACCATAAAATGGAGTGAATTCAAAAATATAAAAATCTTGCATACTTTTTAGCATATCAATCATTTTATCACCAAATTTTATTTTAAAGTTTGATAATTTTTCTGTTTCTTCTTGAGAATCTTGTTTTATAATAATTGAAGAACATTGAAGCATTGCTCTTTTTCTTGCAAATATATTTGAACATGTTGCTTCATCTTCAATAAAAAACAAACTACAAATATCTTTTCTTTGTAAGTTACTTGTATGTTTTGCCATTTGTGAAATATATACATAATATTTATCTTCTACTTTAATAAAAGGTGCATACGATGAAAATGGATTACCTTTTTCATCTAATGTACTAATATTAACACTTTTAAAATCTTCTAAAAACTCGTTTAAATCTTTTGCCATTATATTTCTTCCCATAAAATTTGTATTTTTGTATTATATATATCTTTTCTTCTTAAATTTATGCTGAATTCTTCTATTTTATAATTTGAAATTGAATAATTCTTATTAATTTCTTCAATTTCTTCTATTAATTGTTCTTCTAGTTCTTCAATTTCTTTTGCTAGATTTTGTATATCTGCTTCTACATATTTTATATCAGAACGCTCTTTTAATACTGAAGAAGCACCTCTTGCACTGCTTGCAACTTTTGTCATATTAGTTTTACTTAAAATTGAGTTTCCAAAAAATGCACCTAAAATAGAAGTTCCAATAGATATTAGTGTATTTGTAGTTTTTGCACTTGCTTGTTCTTTCTCTTTTTCTAACTTTATATATAATTTATCAAGCTTTTTTTCTAATGATTTTTGAGTTTTTTCAAATCTTTCTTCTAGTTTTTCTACTTCATCATCTATTTTTTCATTTAGTTTATCTTGTAATCTTGTTCTAAAGTCATTTAAAGATTCATCTTGTTTTGATGTTAATTTTAGTGAAGTGTTTTTAAATAAATTTAATTTTTCATTTCTATAAATATAGTTAGAAAACTCTTTTTGCAGTGATTTAATTTCTCTCTCATTTTGTAAAAAACTTGGAAGTTCATAAAAAGATGAGTTTGTTCTACTTTTATGTTCAAATATACTATTTTGAACATCTTCTTTTTCTTCAAAATTTATTTCATCTATATTTTTATCTAAATATATTTTATAAATTATATCTTCTTTTTTATCAATATTCTTTGTAGTATTTACAAAGTTAATACTACTTGAACATAATAAATATGGCTGAAGTGAATATTCATCACTTTGTGAATAATATGAATATTTTTGTTCAATAATATTTGGAATAATTGGTTTTATATAATCATTTGAACTTTTTGAATTACTTGTAGTTTCTTTTTTTTCAATATGTTTTTTTGTAAGATTTGAAGGTGTGATTTTTTCTTTTAATTTCGCAATTTTTTCACTCATTAATTTTTTTATATCATCTTTAGAAATAGGACCTTTTAGATATGATAAAACCCATCTTGTTTGAAATATTTTAATACCATCTTCATTTATATTTTTCATAATAAATGTTCTTTTTTCTAAGTTTGATATTGTATTTAATAGCTCTTTTTTATCAATATTTCCTTCATTTGCTGAAGATAATCCATCAATTACTTTTTCTTTATCTTGTTTTGTTTGAAGTCGTCCTATAAACCATGTTCCAATATTTGACAAACCTTTATAATCAATATCTACAGGATTTTGAGTTGAAAGTATTATTCCTACTCCAAATGATCTAGCTTGTTTTAAAAGTGTAAGCATTGGTTGTTTTGATGGAGGATTTTTAGAAGGTGGAAAATATCCAAAAATTTCATCCATATAAAGTAGGGCTTTAAGAGATGAAGTACCTTCTTGTCTTCTCATCCATGTTAGCATTTCATTTAAAAGTAGTGATACAAAAAACATTCTTTGAGCATCATCTAAATGAGAAATCGAAAAAATAGATACCTTTGCTTTTCCATTTTCATCATATAATAAATTTGAAATATCTAAAGGCTCACCTTCAATCCAATTTTTGAAAGATGGATTTGCAATAATAGTATTTAATTTTAGAGCTAATTTTAATCTTTCATCTTGTGAAAAAAATGTTTCTAAATCGAAAATACCAACCTTTTCAAAAGGCGGTGTCACTATTAATGTAATTAGTTGTTCTAAACTTAAATTTTTATCTTGTGTATAAGAGTTCATAAAAATTGAGCAAAGTAAAATATTTTCTTTTGAAGAAGAATCACTTTTAATATCTACAAGAGATAAAATTGATGAAACAGTAGAATTTATAAGAGATGATAAAAGATCATAATCTTCAAGTATTTTCTCTCCTGGGGCTTTAAATGAAGAAAGAATAGATATAGGAATTCCTGCTGTACTTCCTGGAGTATAAATAGAAAAATCAGCAGAATTTTTTAGCTTTGCAATTCTCTCTTTACTTTGAAAATCTCCTGTAATTCCTTTTTCCCACATATCAGCAGTTTTTTGGGCTTGTTCATCAAGACTTAGACCATTATTAATAGCGTCTTGTTCTTCAATCCAAGGTTTAAAATCTTCACCTTTTAAGTTTGGAAATGTTAAAAGTAAGTTTCCCATATCACCTTTTGGGTCAATAATAATTGAAGGAATATTATCAATAGCAGCTTCTTCTAATAGTGAGATTCCTAAACCAGTTTTTCCACTTCCTGTCATTCCAATAATAGCAGCATGTGTTCTTAAATCTTTGTTTTTATAAACTAGTGGAATACTAATATCTTCATCTATTTTTTCTTTCCCAATATAAAAAAGTTTTAGTTTTTCATAATCTATAGTGCTACTCATAATAAGCCTTTTAAGTTTTAAATCAATATTTTGAAAATATTATAGCAAAAAAAGTGAAGCTAATTAAAAAATATTACGTTATAACGGTTTGAATTAAAATAAAAAAGTTTTGATATTTGAAGTAATATATACAGAATGAATCTGTATATATTTTTAATATTAGTCTAGAATAGTTCTAGCATTAATATTCTGTATAGGTCGATTATTTGTAGGCATTGCCGCATCAAAATCAGCTAATTGACTTTTTGAAAGATAAACTGGAGTTTTTAATACAAACCATTTAACACCTTCTGTACAAGGAGGAGTTGTTAAAGAACCATTAAATCTATAATAATCTTTGTTTGTTGGTAAAATATCATATGCAAAAACATCAGATTTAAGATCATATTTATCACCTTCATTTTCAGGTAAGTTTCTTAATAGTTTATTTAAAACGATATTATCATTTCCTATCTCAAACATAACACTTACAACAACAATACTTCCTGCACTATTTGTGTGAACTAAATGTGCTTCCATTGGATATGATTTCCCATCAATCTTATTTTCACTTGGTGTATGAAAATGCATTTGTTTTAAATAGTATTTTTGATTATCAATACTTAATGAATTAGAATTTCTAAAATTAACTTTTACTGTATGTCCATTATTTTCTATTGATGTGGCTTTTGTTTTGCTTTGAAATGTTAATGGATTTAATTCTGCTGAAATAACATTAGTAATATTAATTGGAGATTGGTTTAATCCATCTTCACACATTCTATATTTCTCATCAAGTTGTGCCCACTCTTGTGGTCCTAAATCTTCATTATATGCCCAGTGTGCACCTTTTGCTTCTTCCTTGTTACTACTTAACGTTAGGGCAATAACAAACACAATAAATATACTAATAACAGTGTTTTTCATACTCATTTTTCTACCTTTATTTCTTTTTTTTCTCTTTCTTTTCTTTTTGCTTTCATATTATTTAATGCAAGTTTTCTAAGATCTGCTGTTGTATCTAATTCATCCATAATTTCTAATCCTAGAAGTGTTTCGATACAATCTTCAAGTGTTACAATTCCTTCTGTTTGACCATAAGAATCATGAACTATAAACATATGTTCTTTCTTTTGAATAAACATACTTAAAGCCTTACCAACTGGAATATTCTCATTTAAAGTAAATACAGGTTTTATAATAGTTTCTAATTCCAATTCTGGATTTTTAAGAGCATGTTTGAATAATTTCTTTGTTAGGATAATTCCAATAATATTATCGATACTTCCCTCATATATTGGTACACGAGAATATCTAAAAGTTCTTTTATCTTCTAATATATCTTTTACGGCTGTATTTTTTTCAATAGCATACATAACAGATCTAGGTGTTAAAATTTGACTTACTTTTATATTATTTAAAGTAAGTGTATTTTCAATAATATCAGATTCTAGATCACCAATAACACCTTCTTCTTCACTTAATAGTGTTGAATGAATTAATTCTTCTCTTGAAATTGTATCATTATTATCTGAACCAATTTTTTTAGTTACAAATTGTGTAATTATAATAATTGGATATGTGATAAAAATAAATAGATTAATTATTCTTGTTGCGTATGGAGCTAATTGTTTCCAATAAACTGCACCAATTGTTTTAGGTATAATTTCTGCAAAAAATAGAATCATAAATGTTAAAACAATAGAAACAAACATTACAAGAGTTTTATCACCTTCAAATACACTTTGAGCCTGAACTCCAATTGCAGTAGCACCTAAAGTATTTGCAATTGTATTAAGAATTAGAATTGAAGCAATTGATATGTCTATGTCAGTTTTTAACTTTTTGAGTAGTTTTCCCGCTTTTTTATCTTTTTCCTCTAAAACAGATATATAGGATAAGTTTGTAGAAAGTAATATTGATTCTAAAACAGAACATAAAAATGATACCCCAATAACAGCAATGAATAGTAAGATTAAAATGTCCATTTATTCTCACTTTTAATTAAAATATACCTCTGGGAATTATATTCCAATAAGGACTCCTTTATTTTTAAAATTTATAGCTAATAATATCAAAAAAAACTTAATAATATAATTTTTTTTGACAAAATATTTATAAATAATGTATAATTACATTAAAAGGTAAATACTTTAGGAAAAAGGGGCTTATTATGGAATATAATTTGATGTCTAATCTTGATCAATTTAGTGATAATAGAGTTTTACAAAAACAACAAATACAGTCAATTGATACAAGTTCAAAAATAAATGAAGATTATAAGTTAAAAGAAGTTCAAAAAGAAGAATTTTTAAATACGCAAGCTGTTTCAAATACCGAAATAACAATGAATAAATCTACAAAACAATATCATGAAGTTGTGCTTACTAATACAAATTTTGGATTTAATGATTCTTCAAAAGATTTTTTTGTAAAAGCAACAAGAGGAACTGCAGAAAATCAATATCCAACAGAAGATATGATGAGATTAAAGTCTTATTTAATGAGAATGGATTAATCTCATCAAATTATAAACTAGAACCAAGTACCACTTGGTTTCTCCCTAGTTCTTTAGCTTTATATAGTGCGATATCAGCATTTGAAAGTATATCTTTAATATCTAAATTTTTCTTTGCTTCACTAACTCCAAATGATGCAGTGATTTTTCTAATTTTGAAGTCATGATTTTCAATGATATTTTTAAGTCTTAAAGAAATAATAGAGGCTTCTTTTTCAGTAGTATTTTTACAAATTATTAGAAACTCTTCTCCTCCCCATCTTCCAATTTCGTCATTTTTATTTAGATTTTCTTTTAATAATTTAGATATAGTTATTAAAACTTTATCTCCTTCTAGATGTCCATATGTATCATTTATTTCTTTAAAATGATCAATATCTAAGAGAATCAATGAGAATTTTTTATTTTTTATTTTATTTAAAAGTTCATCTAATTTTCTTCTATTATGAAGTTCTGTAAGAGTATCTGTAATTGCTAATTTTTTTAATTCTTTATTGTATCTTTTTAAATCTTTTTGCTTAAAAAAATAAAATAAAATAATAAGTAATATTAATATAACTAGTGATATTTGAATTATATATTTATATGATTGCGAACTTTTATCAAATTTTACAACTAGCCATTGTTTTATTATATTATTTTTATCTTCTTGACTTAATTGTGCTATATATTTATTTATTATTGATTGAAGTAGTTTATAATCTTTTCTAATCATAAAAGATATAGGAACTTCATATTTACTTGTTCCTGCTATTTTAAGATTATAATAACCATTAACTGAAATCAAATGAGCAAGTGAAGGTAAAATATCAACTGCAGCATCTACTTTTCCTGCACTTAATAATTCTAGTGCTTCTTTAGTATTTTTTACTATTACAAAATTGATTTTAGGGTAATGTTCTTTTAAAATGTTATATGCACTAAAGTTATCTCCAACAGCAACTTTTTTATTCTCTAAAAATGATGCATCAGGAATGAATCTTTTATTAAATAGTGTTGCAAATGCAATAGGAAAAGAGATATAAGGATCTGTAAATATTGCATAACTTAATTTATTTTTATCATAAGATGTACTAATTGTAATATCATTTTCTTTATTTTTTATACTATTTAGAAGAAGGTTCCAGTCTTCAGAATTTTTTATTTCAGAATTAATATTTGCTCGTTCTTTTATTAAGTTCCAAAAATCAATAGCTATTCCAACTACTTCTTTTTCATCATTTTTAATGCTTATTGGTGCCCATTTATCTGATATAATTACTTTTATTTTTGTTTCTTTTAGAAATTTATCTTCTTTGGGAGTTAATTGTATATGATTTACTGAATCATTCGCAATTAAAAAGTTATAAAGAATTAGAAATATAAATATAACTATCTTTTTATTCATCTATGTTAACCTTTAGTATAATTTTCGATTATAACATAGTTTTATAAAGTTTAGATGTTAATTAAATTATTTTTCTTAATTAATAATTCTTTTGCAAAATAAAATCTATCTTTATTATCTAATGTTACTTCATCTAATAAAGGTAGATATTTATAGAAAACTGGCCAGACTTTTTTATATCCAGCTGGTCTATTCTTCTCAAAGTACAAAGCTAGGGCTGTTGCTCCATTGATAAGTCCTTTTAAAACCAAGGCTTTTTTCTTTTGGCCTTGTTTTTTATAAAGATTCCAATCATCTTCTAATAATTCATGAGCTTCAACATAAAAATTATTTTCAACTGCATAAATAAATCTATCAATAGCTAAATCTTGTGTAAATTTCGATTTATCATACATTATTGATTTATCTCTTTATCTAAATAATAACCAGTATGCGAACCTGATTTTTTGTGATTTGAAGCTATTTGTTCGGGAGTTCCTTCATCAACTATTAACCCACCTTTATTTCCACCTTCAGGACCCATATCAATAACCCAATCAGAGTTTTTAACAACATCTAGATTATGTTCAATTACTAAAACAGAGTTTCCTAAATCAACTAAATGATGTAAAACTTTTGTAAGTCTATCAACATCAGCAAAATGAAGTCCAGTTGTAGGTTCATCTAAAATATAAAGAGTATTTCCTGTATCTTTTTTACTTAATTCTTTACTTAGTTTAATTCTTTGTGCTTCACCACCACTTAATGTTACTGCATTTTGTCCTAATGTAATATATCCTAATCCAACATCACTAAGTGTTTGAAGTTTTGCATGGATTTTTGGAATTTTTATAAAAAATTCTAATGCTTCATCTACACTCATATTTAATACATCAGAAATATTTTTTCCTTTGTATAAAATTTCAAGTGTTTGGGCATTGTATCTTTGACCTTGACAATCATCACATTTAACCATAATGTCTGGTAAAAAGTGCATTTCTATTTTAATTTCACCTTCACCTTGACATTTTTCACATCTTCCACCTTTTACATTAAAAGAGAAACGTCCTATTTTATAACCTCTTATTTCTGCTTCTTTTGTTTTTGAAAATAATAGTCTTAATTCATCCATTAATCCAGTATATGTAGCTGGATTTGATCTTGGTGTTCTTCCAATAGGGCTTTGGTCTAAATATATAACTTTATCTAAACTTTCTAAACCTTCAATTTCTACACCATCAATTTTTTTTACTTTTCTTGCATTATTTAAAAGCTCTTTTGCAACAGGTAATAATGTTTGCAAGATTAATGAAGATTTCCCACTTCCTGAAACACCTGTAATTGCACATAAGTTTTTAAGAGGAATTTGAACATTTAAATCATTAATATTATTTAAAGTTACATTTTTTATTTTTATAAATTCTTCTTGTGGACGATTGTGAACATAATCTATTTTCTTTTCACCTGTTAAATATTGTGCAGTTAATGTTTTGGCTTTGAACATTTCTTCTAATGTTCCATCAAATACGATTTCACCACCATATTTTCCTGCTTTTGGTCCAATATCAACTACATAATCAGCAGCTTCAATTGTTTCTTTATCATGCTCAACTACAATTACAGTATTTCCTTTTTCTTGTAAAGCTCGTAAGGTTTTAATAAGTTTACTTGTATCTCTTTCATGTAAACCAATTGATGGCTCATCTAATACATATAATACACCTGTAAGTCCTGAACCAATTTGTGAAGCTACTCTAATTCTTTGTGCTTCTCCACCTGAAATAGTTCTAGCATCTCGTCCTAATGTAATATAACCTAAACCAACATCATATAAGAAATAAATTCTTTCTTTTACTTCTTTTAAAATAGGTGTTGCAATTAGTTTATTTTGTTCTGATAAGTAGCTAAAATTCTTTTCATCTTGAAAAAAAGCATGAGCATCTTCTATTGGGATATTTAAAATATCCCCAATTGTTTTTTGTGCAACGAAAACACTTTGAGATGATGGTTTTAGTCTATTTCCATTACAATCATCACAAACTTTTTCAGTCATATATTCAGCCATTTCTTTTTCATCTTTAATCATATCATAGGCTATTTTTACAACACCTTCCCATTTTCTTTTTAATGAATGTTTTTTCCATACAAATTTAGCTTCTTCAACACCACCGTGTAAAATAGCTTTTCTTTGATACTGGGGTAATTCTTTAAATGGAATTGTTATATCAATATCGGCAGCTTCACAAAAAGCAATAAGCATTTTAAAGTAAAAGCCTTTATTAAAGCCATAGATTACTCTAACAGCTCCTTCTTCAATTGGTAACTCTTCATTTATAACTTTTTTCATATCAAGCGCGTATCTAATACCTAGTCCATCACATGAAGGACAAGCACCTTTTGGTGAGTTAAATGAAAAAGATAAAGGTTCTAAGGGTTCAAATGAAATTTTACAATCAAAACAAGCCATATGTTCAGAATAATGAATATGCTTTTCAATTCCTAATTCTTCATGGTTTAATACTTCAATTTCTAATTCTCCAAAACTCTCTTTTAAACCTTTTTCAACATCTTGTGCGATTCTTTCTTTATTTTCTTCTTTTACTACAACTCTATCAATTACGACTTTTATTGTATGCATTTTTGATTTACCTAGTTCTATTTCTTCATCAAGTCTTACCATAACTCCATCAATCATAGCTCTTACGTAACCTTTCCCTCTTAAAGATTCAAGAAGGTCAACAAATGTTCCTTTTTTTCTATTAATTAAGGGTGCCAACATAATTATTTTTGAATTTTCTGGAAGAGTTAATACTTGATTAATTACATCAGAAGCACTCATTTGTGAGATTGGTTTACCACATTTATGACAATGTTGTTTTCCTATTCTTGCATATAATAATCTTAAATAATCATATACTTCTGTAATAGTCCCAACAGTTGAACGTGGATTTTTTGAAGTTGTTTTTTGGTCAATTGCAATTGCTGGTGTTAAGCCCTCAATTCTTTCAACATCAGGTTTACCAACTTTATCTAAAAATTGTCTAGCATAAGAAGAAAGAGATTCGATATATCTTCTTTGACCCTCTGCATATAAAGTATCAAAAGCAAGAGTTGATTTCCCAGATCCTGAAAGTCCTGTAAATACAATAAGTTTGTTTTTTGGTATTTCTAAATTTATATTTTTTAAGTTGTTTTCTTTAGCATTAAAAATTTTAATAGTATCTGTCATAATTATATAGCCTTTAAATTTTGAAGCTAATATTATATTATAGTGTTAGCTAATTGTTTATTAAAGATACACTAAAATAAACAAAAGTATCAAATAGTAAATGATGCAATTATTGGATTATGATCTGAAATTGACTTTATATTAATTACTTTTGAGTATTCTAATTTTAAAGCTCTAAAAAATATATAATCAAGAGAATTGTTAAATACTTTTTTTATATTTTTATCATTATTAAAACTAACTTCTTCTAGGGATAATTCTTTACAAAATTTATTTAATAATAAAACTCTTTTTTTATTCCATGTATTAAAATCTCCTGCAACTATTAGAGCATCATCATAATTTTTTAAATGTTCTTTTAGAATTTCTAATTCATATTTAAAATCTTCATATCCAACAAAATTAAGGGCGTGAATATTTACAACTGTTATATTTTTGTTATTTAATATATGTTTTGTAATTAAAATACTTTTATATGTAGCTAGTTTTAATTCTCTTTTTTTTGTAATTAATATTTCATTACTTAGGCAAGAAATATTAAAAATATTTGCAACACCATAAATATTTTTCTTTGTTTGGATATTTGGAGATAAGACAAAAGAGAAGTTTTCAAATATTTTATTACAAGAATTAATATTACCTTTGACTTCTTGTAAAACACAAAAGTTTAGTTTTTCTTTTTTTATTAATTCTTTAAAAAAATCTTTAAAAATATCTTTTTGTGTAAGTTTAGCTACATTCCAGCATAAAATATTTAAACTATCTTTATTTTTAATATCTTGATGTTTTAGATAACTAATTGTTTGAGTCGGTTTTAACATATTATAATTGTGGTGCGATTATTCGCATAAAGTTTTCAAAGAATATTCTTATATGAGAAGCACTTTTCATATTTCCTGTAGAATTTTTTAAAAGATTTTCCATCCAATTTTCAAGATTTAAAATCACCTTAGAAGAATATACAAAAGTTGCAACTTCATAATTTAGAAAAAGACTTCTATTATCTAAATTTACACTTCCTATCATTGCTAAATTATCATCAAAAAGTATTGCTTTTGCATGAAGCATTGAACCTTTATATAGTTTTATTTCAATATCATTATCTTGTAATTCTCTCATAAAAGAGCTTCTTGTTATATCTGCAATAAAATGATTTGATTTCTTTGGAGTTATTAATTTTATATCTATACCTTTATGTTTTGCAATAATTAAAGCTTTTGATAGAGTCTCATTTGGAACAAAATATGGAGACACAATCCAAATTCTTTTTTTTGCTAAAAATATTGAATTTAATATAATTTCGTACAAAGGATCTCTTTTTACATCAGGTCCACTTGGGACTACTCTAATTTGTGTATCTTTATTTGTTTCTTCAATTTTAGTATTGAAATTCAATTTTTCTTTTGATGCATAAAACCAATCAGATGCAAAAATTGTGAAAAAATCTCTTACACAATCACCTTTACAAGAAAAAAGAATATCTTCCCATTGTGCGTCATTATACTCTTTTCCAAAATATTCATTTGTAAGATTTATTCCACCACTTAATACTTTTTTATTATCAAAAATATATATTTTTCTATGATTTCTTAGATTTATATAATTTCTAAATGGTATTCTAAGAATAGGCATAAAGAATCTTATTTCTGCACCAAGATTTCTTAATCTTTCTAATTTGTTTTGAAATAAATATACTGACAATGAGCCTAATGAATCAATTAAAATTCTAATTTCAACACCTTGTCTTGCTTTTTCTTCTAAGAGTTCTATAATCTCATTAGTAAGATTATCGTATTTGAATACATAAGTACTAATAAATATAGATTTTTTTGCTTCTTTTATCGAAGATATAAATTCATTATATACTTTTACATAATCTGTAAAAATTTCTAATTCACCAGCTGTAGGACATTTGAAAATACCATCGTATTGTGTTTTAGAATTTTTTGGAATTTTTCTTATGTGGATATTTTCATTTTTATATTTATTTCTTCTTTTTCTACTTCCAAATATAAAATATAAAACAACTGCTAAATATGGGATTAGAAGTACAAATAAAATCCAAGCTATCATTGTAGATGGTTCTCTTCTTTTATATACCATATGAATAAGAACTAGCATAACAGTAAATTCTCGTAATAAAAGAAGTATATAAATAATAATATTTGAGAATTCGATATTCAAAAAGTTCCTTTAAAAAATAAAATATAACATTCTACACTATTTTCTATTTTATTCATTTAAATAATTAATTATTAAAGTGAATTTAGATAGGTTTAACTAACAAAAAATGAAAAGAGATAGTTTGAATAAATTTATAAATAATTTCGAATTTAATGATAAAAATTACAATTATTATAATTTAAAAAAAATAATTGAAAACTATCCTGAACTAGAAAGCTTACCATATACATTAAAAATATTATTAGAACAAAATATAAGAAATACAAATAAAAACGAGATTAATGATGTAATTAATATTTTTATTAATAGAAGTAGTTTAAATCAAATTAAACTTTATTCAAATAGAATAATTATGAATGAATTGAACTCTGTACCAGTTTTATTGGATTTTAATTGTATGAATGAGCATATACATAAGATAAATAATAACACTGAATTAATTAATCCAAAAGTAATGATTGATGTTGTAGTTGATAATTTTGATAAAAATGAACAAAAAAATAAAGAAAGATATACCTTTCTTAAATATATTGGTAATAAATATAAGAACATCTCTATTATTCCACCAAATAAAAATATTATATCACAAGTAAATTTAGAATATTTATCAACAGTAGTATCTTTATGCCATAGTGATAATAAAGATATTCTTTGCCCTGAAGTTTTAGTTGGAACAGATTCTCATAGTACAATGATAAATTCTTTAGGAATGTTAGGTTTAAATATTGGAAGAATTGAAATACAAGCAGCTATTCTTGATTCATTTATAAGTATAGACTTTCCTTCTATTATCGGGGTTGAAATTAAAGGTTCTCTTGGTCAAGGTACAAGTTTTAAAGATGTTTTTTTTGAATTAAAAAATATTTTAATAAATAGTAGAATTAATGGGAAAATAGTAGAATTTTATGGTGATGGATTAAAAAATATATCTTTAGAAGATAGAACAGTATTATCAAATTTAGTGCTACAGTGTAAAGGGAAATGTGGATATTTTCCTGTTGATAAGAATACTATTTTTTTTATTGAACAAACAAGAGGTGTAAATGCAACACTTATAAAAACATATTATGAAAAACAAGGTTTGTTTTTAACAGATAAGATAATGAAATATGATGAATATTTAGAGCTTGATTTATCATTAGTAAAACCTATTTTAATTGCATTAAAACCTATTGATGAAGAAATTTCTGCAAATGTATTAACAAGTAAATTAAAAACATTTAAAAAAGGTAGCTTTGTACAAGATAATGATATTGTCTTAGCAATTATTGATATATGTGATAATAAAACAAATCCATCATTATTAATTCAAGCATCACTTGTTGCTAAAAAGGCATGTGAAATTGGAATAGGTATAAATAAAAATATTAATAGATATATAATATTTGATTCTTTAATACAAAAACAATTTCTAGAAAAACTTGATTTACTTAAATATATGGAAAAATTAGGTTTCAAAATTGTAAAAAAAGAAGATGTTAAATTAAATGAAAGTATTAGTTTAGATATTGAAAAATTTAATTTAAATGTATCTTCTTTATTCTCATCTGACAAAAATATAAAAAATCAAATTAATAATTTAAGTAAATCTAATTGGATGACATCTCCTGCATTAATAATTGCATATACTTTAAAAGGAAATATAAATTTTGATATTACAAAAGAAAATATTATTCAAGATTTATATTTAGGTGATATTTGGCCTAGTATGAATGAAGTTAATGAATATTTAGAAAAAATAGATTATTCTATGTATAAAGACTTATATAAAAATATATTTGAAGGTGATGAATATTGGAAAACTTTAGAATATGAAGATTTTTCAAGTTATATGTATGATAAAAATTCTACGTATATTAGTAAAATAGATATTTTTGATATTAAAAATTTAGAAAAAATTGATATAAAAAATGCAAAAATTGTAGCTTTATTAGATGACAATATAACTACAGAAGATATCTCTCCTTTAGGGAATATAACTTCATATTCTCCTTGTGCATTATTTCTTAAATCATTTGGATTAAGACCTGATGAATTTGATACTTATGAAAATAGACATGCAAATGCTTTAGTAATGATAAGATCAATACTATCTAATATTAAACTACAAAATAGAATAGTTAGTCCTAAAGAGGGTGGATATACAAAAGATTTTCAAACAAGTGAGATTATTTCTATATATGATTTTTCACTAAGAATGAAAGCGGATAATACACCATTAATAATTTTTGCAGGAAATAGATTTGGACGTGGAAAAATAAATGATTGGTCAGTAAAAGGTTTAAAGATTCTAGGAGTAAAAGTAATAGTTGCAAAATCTTTTTCTAAGAAATATAAAAATGATTTAATAAAGCTTGGTATTTTACCGTTAGAATTTATTGATGATGATATAGATTCTTTAAAATTAAAAGGCTTTGAAATTATAAATATAAAAAGTAATAAAATAATAGTAAATGATAAAATTGATTTAGAGATTATTAAAGATAATAATTCAAAAGTTATTACTGTTCAATCTAAATTAGATAATCCTATGGAAGTAGAGTATTATAAAAATGGTGGAATTATGGAGTATTTATTAAAAGACATTATAAAATAGGAAGAAATTTTTTAAATACAATTGCAGTTGTATTTAAAAAGAATAAAAAAGACCGTCGCGTAATCTTTTTTATTTTAACTAATGTCTGATAAAGTAATTGTAAACTATTTTAATTACAAAGTGGTTACAAAAATGTTTTATATAACATTATTACTAAAATTATAGTATTTAGAATTAAAATATATCTTTTATATGATTTTGAATGAACTTTATTTTTAAGTATAATTCCAAAATAAACACCAATTAATGAACCTATACCAACAATTAAACCTTCAGTAAAAAGCATATGTCCACTCAATGATAAAGATGTAAATCCCGCAATAGATGAGAATATTACAAAAAATAACCCAAGTGCAGTAGCTGCTTTTAAATCATATTTCAAAAAGCCTATTAAAATAGGAGTTAATATAACAGAACCACCAACTCCAATACTCATGGCAATTAAACCTGTAAAGAAACCTATGATAAATAATGTTAATTTATTTTTGGATTTTTGTTCACATTCGTGTTCAGCTGGAGTTATAAATATTTTTATAACTGAATAAAATAAAATTAATACAAATAAATATTGCAAAAACTCATTTGATACATTTGTTACAATATAACCACTTTGTAAGCCACCTACGAAACCACCAATTCCAATAATAATTCCATCTTTTAAAACTCCTTTTGCTTTTTTAGAGTTTAAGAAAGAACCATAAATTGATGAAAATACCATTTGCATAATTGAAATAGCAACTGCTTCTTTCATTACATATCCTGATACTAAAAGCAATGGTACTAAAATCATACCACCACCAACACCAAAGAAACCAGATATAAAACCAGTTATAACTCCAAAAGCAGCTAATTCAAACATTATAATTTACTTCTTTATAGAATTCATTGCATTAATGAATTTATTATAATCTTCTTCAAGTTTTTTATCTTTTTGACTTACATCAATTCCATCTTCTTCTTTAATAGCTGTTTCTAAGACGTGAATTCTTTCAATTAGATATTTGAACATCTCTTTATTAATATCAGGTAAATCATTATGAGCTAATTTACAGTTTTTAGAATCTTTTTTGATAATTTTTGCAGGAACTCCAACAGCAGTTGAGTTCTTTGGAACATCACAAACAACAACAGAATTTGCTCCAACTTTTGAGTTCTTTCCAATTGTTATATTACCTAAAACTTTTGCACCACTTCCTATAACCGCATTTGATTTAATAGTAGGGTGTCGTTTACCTTTATCAAGACTTACACCACCTAGTGTTACCCCTTGATAAATTAAAACATCATCTTCAATTATTGTTGTAGCACCAATAACTACACCAATAGCATGATCTATAAATACACGTCTACCAATAGTTGCAGCTGGGTGAATATCAGTTTTTGTTAAAATTGAAGCTAATCCACCTAAAATTCTAGCTGTTCTTTTCCATCCCTTACAATACAATTTACTTGTAATTCTATGATTTATAATAGCCCAAACACCTGGGTAGTTAAAAAATAGTTCAACAGTTGAATCTAATGCAGGATCATTTAGTTTTGGGACATTGAAGTCTTCTTTTATTTGAGCCCAAAAAGAAATACTTTCTTTAATTTCTTCTTTTTCTTCTGTCTTCTCATCTTCATTTATCATTATAACTCCAAATTGTTTTTAAATAATTATTTTCATTTAAATATTTCTCTAATATTTTATATGTATTTATATCTAAATTCTCTTTAAGTCTTTTCTCAATATCTGAAGTATCATAATCAATATCTTCAAGTATATCAATAATTGTTTGTGATTCATTAATTTTATCAAGTACGATTTGACCATTTTTAAAAATAACATTTACTTCAGTTGGATGTGAAAATAAATTATGTCTCATACCTAAAGTATCTTGATATGCACCAACATTAAAAAATCCTATAAAATAATCTTCTTTATTTAAATCTACATCATGTAAATATAAAGGTTTCTTAGAATCAAATGGTAACTCTCCATCACTATCGCAAGTAATATCCCATAATGAAGCACTTCTTGTTGGTTTCTTATCCAAATGTGTTAGAGGCATTATAGGAAATTCTTGATTTATTCCCCAATAATCAGGTAATGATTGAAACATAGAAAAATTTAATAAATATTTTTCTTGTATATTTTCATCAAGTTTTTTTAACTCTTCATAGTCTTCAACTTCAAGTTTATTAATAGCTTGTTTTATAATTTGATGAGTTAATATCTCAGCATTTGATCTATCTTGTAAATCAATATAACCTAAATCAAATAGTGTTAATAATGATTCCATATAATCAATAGCATCATGCATATATTCATAAGATGTTCTTTTTGCCATATCTGTATAAAGTGCATTTAGTTCTTCAATTAATGGAGGATTTTTTTCTTTTAAATTTAAATGTTCAAGTTCATATTCAGATGAAAAAAGTTCAAGTACAGGTGTAATTAAAACACTTGAAGAAGCTGATATAAATCTCCCAGATTCTGTGAAAATATTTGGCTCTTCAACGCCTTTTTGTTTTGCAATATCTTTTAATGTAAATATTACATCACTTGCGAACTCTTGAAGTGAATAAAATCTACTTCTTTCGTATGCGCTATATTCAACAGCTAATCCACCACCAATATTTATAGCATTAAGATTATTAGCACCTAGATTTTTAAGTTCTGCATAAATATGTCCAGATTCTCGAAGAGCTTTTTTTAAAGGTTTTATAGAGTTCATAGCAGAACCAATATGAAAATGAATCATAGTTAAATAATTAATCATATCATGTTCTTTTATCATTTCATAAGCTTCAAGTATTTCTGTTGATGTTAATCCAAATTTAGAATTTATTCCACCACTTTTTGCCCAAATACCACTACCTCCACTGTGAAGTCTAACTCTTAGTCCAATATTTGGTGAAGATAAAGAAGTTTGCTTTTGTACTTCTATTATTGTTTCAAGCTCATTTATACCTTCAATAATAAGTGTTATATTATGACCTTTTTCTTTTGCAATAAAAGCTAAATGTATCATTTCTTTATCTTTAAAACCATTAACTGTAATAGGTGCATTTAGATTATTATATGTCATTGCAATTATAAGCTCAGCTTTACTTCCTGCTTCTAAACCATAATTAAACTCTTTCCCACTTTGAACAAGCGGATGAACAAAAGAGGGTAATTGGTTTACCTTTAAAGGAAACACTGCATTAAATGTTCCTTTATATTTATACTCTTGGATACTTGCATTAAAAGTATTGTATAAAGTAGTTATTTGTTTTTTTGTTATGTGAGGGAATCTTAAAAGAAGTGGTCCTTTAAAGTCTTGTTCTCGCACTTCTTTTACAATAGATAATAATGAAGGTTTATTTTCATAGTTTACTTTTGCTAATCCATTTTCTATTAAAAAATTTCCATCATCCCAAATATCAATTCCATAATTATTCAAATTTAGAATTCCTCTATCTTTATAGTTTTTTCTTCTCTTGTATCTATGTTTTTAATATAGATACTTTTTTCATTTAGTTCTTTTTCACCAATTAATGCAACTATATTTGCTCCTGTTTTTTCAGCAAGTTTAAAATGCTTTCCGAAACCTCTTGGAGTATATTCTATAATTGTTTTAGTTGTTTTTCTTTTTGTATTTGCAACTTTTAAAACAGTATTTAAAGAAGCTTCATCTAAAGCACCAATATAAATAATATCTTTTTTACTCTCTTTCATTTTAACAAGTTCTAATAATCTTTCAATTCCAATAGCAAAACCAATACCAGCAGTAGGACGACCTCCTAGAAATTCAACTAATCTATCGTATCTTCCACCACCTGCTATTGCACTTTGCGCACCAATATCATTTGATACAAATTCAAAAGCTGTTTTTGAATAATAGTCCAATCCTCTAACTAAATTAGTGTCAACTTCATATTCAACATCATTAAAGTCTAATATTTCTTTTAATTTTTCAAAATCAGTATTACAAGATTCACATAAATTATGAGTAATTTTTGGAGCATCTACTAGTTTTGCTTGACATGATTCAATTTTACAATCTAATACTCTAATCGGATTTGTAAGAATTCTTTTTTGACAATCTTCACAAAGTTCATCTTTAAAACCATTTAAGTGTTCTATAAGTTTCTCTTTATATTGAGGCATACAATTCATATCACCCAAAGAGTTTAACTGTAATTTAAAACCAATTTCAAAGAAGTCTAAAATATCTTTTATCATCATTATAATATTGGCATCTTCATAAACAGAATCTACTCCAAATACTTCACAACCAAATTGGTGAAACTCTCTTAAGCGTCCTTTTTGAGGTCTTTCATATCTAAACATTGGTCCATAATAGTACCATCTTTGAGTTCCACCAGCACGATCTAGTTTTTTTTCAACAAAGTGTCTTACAACTCCTGCTGTTCCTTCTGGTCTTAAACAAACTTCATGACCACCCTTATCTGTAAAGTTGTACATTTCTTTGTTTACAATATCAGAACTCTCACCAACTGATCTTTTAAATAAAGCAGTTTCTTCTAAAATAGGTGTTTCCATATATGAAAATCCATATCTTTTAGCAATAGCAGATGCATTATCTACAAAATATGTAAATAGTGTACTTTCATCATTTACTATATCTTTCATCCCTCTTAGGCTTTGAATTGTTGCTTTATTCTCTTGTTTACTCATTTAAAAAATCCTCTATTTGTTTTTCTATTTCTTCTATTTTTAAACTGGCATCTATAAATAGATGATTTATTCCAAGTTTAAGTATTGTTTCTTTCATTCTATTTTGAATATTTATTAAATATTCAATTCCTCTTAATTCAATTGCATCATTTTCTTTTTGAGATAATCTAAATTTTAACTCTTTGGGCGTTAATTCTAGAAGTATTGCGTGACTTGGTAATATATTATTAGTAGCTAATAAATTAAGTTCAATCATTTTTGTTAATGGAAAAGTTGAAGCATAAGAAATACCTGATATTAATGATCTATCAGATATTACAAGTTTATTTTTATTTTTAACAATAACTTCTTCAATATGCTCAGCTCTATCTGCTAAAAATAAAAACATCTCAGCAATTTTTGATTTCGCTTCACCATTTAAGGCCATTTGTCTTAATTTTATACCAATTTGTGTTCCACCTGGTTCTTTAGTAAAAATTGCATTTGTATATTTTTTTTGTAATAAATTTAATTGTGTTGATTTTCCAGCTGTATCAATACCTTCAACAACTACATACATTCTACAACTTCTTTAGGTACTAAGTGTTGGAACTTACCATCAAATCTTATTATTTCTCGTACAATTGTTGAAGAAACAAAAGCATTTTCTAGTGTTGGCATAAGATATAAAGTTTCAATTTTATTATTAATAGAAGCATTGGCATAACCCATTTGCAGTTCAAATTCAAAATCTGAAACTGCTCGTAAACCGCGAATTATAGTATTTACTTTTAATTGTGTTGCTAAATCAACTAGAAGCGTGTCAAACCCTTCAACTCTAACATTTGGAAGATGATGTGTAGCTACATGAGTAAATTCTACTCTTTGTTCTTGAGTGAACATAGGTTTTTTTCTCTCACTTTTTGCAACAGCAATAATTACTTCATCAAATATATTAGCAGCACGTCTAATAATATCTAAATGACCATTTGTAATTGGATCAAACGTACCACTATATATGGCTCTTCTATAACATTCTTTCTCTTTAATATTTTTAGGCATTTTTATTCCCATCTTTTATATAAGTTATTATCAATTTTTAGTAAATCGAACCATTTGCCGATTAAGAAATTTTCCATTTCTTCTAATGTTTGTTGTTTTGAATAGTATCCAAGAATCGGAGGTGCAATGGTTACTCCTAATTTTGATAATTTTAGCATATTTTCTAATGCAATTGAATTAAAAGGCATTTCTCTTGGCGCTAGAATTATACATCTGTTTTCTTTTAACATAACTGTAAAAGCTCTTGTAATTAAAGAATCTGAAATTCCGACAGAACATTTTGCAAGAGTATTCATAGAACATGGAATAATAATCATTTTATCTACTTTAAATGAACCGGATGCAATGGGAGCACTTATATTAGAATCTTGAAATATTTTTACATTTTTATATTCTTTAAATGTATCTTTTACTGTAATTCCATTTTCTAATTTTAATGCAATTTTTGCACTCTTAGAAAGTACTAAATAAACTTCAATATTTGAGGGGATTTTTTTAACAAAATTAAGTCCTAAACTAGCACCACTGGCACCTGATATCGCAACTGTAATTTTCACTAGATGCCTTTTAATTTTTTTTGTTTAAAAAGATAATATCAAAAAAAGACTTTTAATTCAAATTGTATAACTACATGTGTTAACACATATAGATAAAGTACCTTAAAAAGCCTATTCTTGAGATAATACTAAGAAATATTTAAGGTTAACCTGATAACATTTTGTATAAATATTATACTTATTGTTAAGGAATTATAAATGTTAAATGTTTTTACATATATTAGAATAAATAAAAATAATGAAAAATATACACAGGATCAAAAAAACATATTAAATAATTATGTAAAAGAACATAATATTGATGTTTATAAAAATATAGAGATAGATATAAGTATGCCAAAGGATGAAAAAAATATATTAGAATTACTTAGAAATTGTGAAAAAAATTCTACTATTATAGTATATGACTTAAATGTTTTTGGAAGAACAATTGAAAGGATTTTAGAGATTACAAAGTTTCTTTTATCAAATAAAATTAGAATACTAGTTATTAATCAAAATCTTGAATTAGTTGATGATAAAGATATGTTAACTCAAATGATTTTAGGAATGATATCTATGACAATTAGTTTAGAAAAAGATCTTATGAGTTTGAGAACCAAAGAAGCATTAACAGCAAAAAAACTATCAGGTGTTAGCTTAGGTAAACCAGTTGGTACAATTCAAAAATCTAAATTTGATAAACAAAGAGACAAGATAGAAGAGTTACTCTCAGTTGGTCTTTCTGTAAGAAAAATAGCTAAACTTCTAGGATATAATAATCACATTGGCTTAAATAATTATGTAAAAAAAAGAAATATTAGACAAAACTTAGCTAATAATATTGACGTTCTTAGTTAATATATAAAATAAAAGTTGTAAGTATCTTTATGTGATTATGTTTACTTTCATTTACTTTTTATTAAATTATTATTTAAACTGATATTTTATACTTTTTATTAATTATTGATATCTTCAGTTTCTAAAGCTATAATTTTAATGAAGTGAGTAATAAAATAAATATACGAAGGTAATATATGATTAATATTTTAATGATAGAAGATGATCCTGATTTTTCATTATTTTTAGGGGAATATTTAGAAAAATATAATATTAAAATAACTAACTATGAAGATCCATATTTAGGATTAAGTGCTGGTATATCTTCATATGATTTATTGATACTTGATTTAACTCTTCCTGGAATAGATGGGTTAGATGTTTGTAAAGAAATATCCTCAAAATATGATATCCCAATTATAATTTCAAGTGCTAGAAGTGATATTACAGATAAAATTATGGGTTTACAAATTGGAGCTGATTATTATCTTCCTAAACCTTATGACCCAAAAGAAATGTATGCAGTTATTCAAAGTTTATTAAGACGTGTAAATAGAGTTTCAAAAGTTGAAAGTAAAAGTGATTTTATTCTAATTAAATCTAAACAAGAAATAGTATTTAAGAATAATCATTTAGTATTAACTCAAGCAGAATATGAAGTTTTAAGTTCTCTTCTTGAAAATAAGAATGCAATTGTCTCAAGAGAACAAATTGTAAATGAATGTTCAAGTTTAAGTGATAGCTATAGTAAAAGTTTAGATGTAATTATTGGAAGACTTCGATCTAAATTAGATGATAATTCAAAAAATCCTAAAT
Source organism: Poseidonibacter antarcticus (assembly GCF_003667345.1). Classification (NCBI taxonomy): domain Bacteria; kingdom Pseudomonadati; phylum Campylobacterota; class Epsilonproteobacteria; order Campylobacterales; family Arcobacteraceae; genus Poseidonibacter; species Poseidonibacter antarcticus. The sequence continues at coordinate 372,813 of NZ_RCWF01000001.1, read as the reverse complement.
ATTTATTTTCAATTCGTAACTTAGGGTACAAATTAGCACAATGAATATAAACTCAATTACAACCAAAATTTCTTTAATATTTCTTTTTTTTATTTCAATTTTACTTGCATTATTTTTTTTATACGTTGATTATGAAAAGAAGCAAGAATATAAAAAAATAGAAAATTATTATGTAAATATCTCATCTTATTTAAGAGATAAAAAGATGGATAGAAAAGATACTATTAAATATTTACAACGTTTATCTTTTACATTAGAAAATAATCATGAAAAAATATTAGATAATGCAGAAGTAATTTTCTCAAAAAGAGGCTTTGAATTATTTGTATATAAAAAATCTTATTATTTACATATAGCAAATCCTTTTTTTAGAGTATTATTCAAAGATCCTAGAATTTTTAATCCTTCATATTCCCCGTATCTTATTTTTATTTTCTTATTTTTATTCTTGATTTTCTTATATTTATGGTTAATCAAAAGCTTACAACCATTAAAAGAGTTAAAAAATAATATATCAAGTGTTTCAAATGGGAATTTATCAATTTCTTGTAAAAGTAATAAAAAAGATGAGATAGCAGAAGTATCAAATGAATTTGATAAAGCAGTTCGAAGGATTGAATTATTGCTTAATTCAAGACAACTTTTTTTAAGAACAATAATGCATGAATTAAAAACACCAATTGCAAAAGGTAGAATTGTAAGTGAATTAATAGATAATGAAAAGCAAAAAAATAGAATGATTGATATTTTTAAAAGACTCGATTTTTTAATTAATGATTTTTCAAAAGTGGAACAAGTTGTTTCAAAAAATTATAAAATAGCAAAACATAATGTTTCTTTATCATTAATCCTCGATGATGCACTTAATACTTTATTATTGGATAATCAAAAAGAAAAAATTCTTTTAAATATCAATCCAAAAGACAAAATCAATGCGGATTTATCTTTAATATCAATGGTAGTAAAAAATTTAATTGATAATGCATTGAGATATTCGTATGATGGTAAAATACAAATTGAACAAAAAGATAATGAACTTTTATTTATTTCTAATGGAAAAAAACTAGAAAAAGAATTTGAAGAATACTTTAAACCTTTTCATAATGATGTAAAATCAAAAAATCATGGTATGGGATTAGGACTTTATATAGTTAAATCAATTTTAGATATGCATGATTTTGATTTTAAATATGAACATCAAAATGATAAAAATATTTTTAGAATAATTACTTAATAAGAAGATTATATTACTCATAATTAAAGTATTAGTATTTTTCTTTGCCTTATTTATATTTACTTCATACAAATTATAGTAAAATCACATCTATTTAGATATATGGAGTAAATATGAAAGTTTTATTAATTAAAGATGTACAAGGTACAGGAAAAGCTGGTGAAGTTAAAGATGTTAAAGATGGATATGGAAAAAACTTTCTAATTGGAAAAGGTTTAGCATTACATGCAACAAATGATGTATTAGCAAAATATAGAGCTGAGCAAAAAAGAAAAAAAGCAAAAGAAGCTTTAGAATTAAAAGAAGCTGAAGAATTAGCAGAAAAATTAAATGCTACTAAACTTACAGTTAAACACAAAATTGGTGCTAATGGTCATTTAATTGGTTCTGTAACAAATAAAGAAATTGCAGAAGAATTAAAAGAACAATTCTCAATTGATATTGATAAAAAGAATCTTTCATTAGATAAAAAGATTAAATCAGAAGGTACATTTAACGTTGATTGTAAATTAGGTTATGCAGTTCACGCCACACTAGAAATTATAATTATTGGAGAATAATTAAATGTTTGATGCTACAACTATACTTGCGTATAAAGGTAAGAATAAAGCAGTAATTGGAGGTGACGGTCAAGTTACTTTTGGAGATACTGTTTTAAAAGGTAATGCTACAAAAATTAGAAAGCTTTATAAAGGTCAAATTCTTTCAGGATTTGCAGGAAGCACTGCTGATGCTTTTAATCTTTATGATATGTTTGAAAGTCATTTAGAAATTACAAAAGGTGATTTATTAAAAGCAGTAATCTCTTTTTCAAAAGAGTGGAGAAAAGATAAAGTTTTAAGACGGCTTGAAGCTATGATGATAGTTTTAAATAAAGAGCATATTTTTATTTTAAGTGGAAATGGTGATGTTGTTGAACCAGAAGATGGAGCTATTGCTTCAATTGGTTCAGGTGGTAACTTTGCTATTTCAGCTGCTCGTGCATTAGCTAAACATGCAAACTTAGATGAGGAAGAACTTGTAAAAGAATCTCTTCTTGTTGCCGCAGAATTATGTATTTATACAAATAAAAATATTAAATTATTAAAAATAGAGGATTAAAAAAGTATGGATTTAACACCAAAGCAAATTGTTGCATACTTAGATGATTATATTATTGGGCAAGCTAATGCAAAAAAAACAATTGCATTAGCTCTAAGAAATAGATATAGAAGAATGAAAGTTGAGCCAATTCTTCAAGAAGAAATTATGCCAAAAAATATTCTTATGATTGGTAGTACAGGTATTGGTAAAACTGAAATTGCAAGAAGATTAGCAAAAATGATGTCTTTGCCTTTTGTTAAAGTTGAAGCTAGTAAATATACAGAAGTAGGTTTTGTAGGTCGTGATGTTGAATCTATGATTAGAGACTTAGTTTATGAATCAATAAATATCGTAACACGTGAATATGAAGATAAAATAAAAGATAAAATAGAAGCAGAAGTTCATAAAAGAATTATTGAAATTTTAGTTCCTCCTCTTCCTGAAACTGCAAGTGAAAATGCAAAAGAATCGTTTATTAAAACTTATAATACGATGGAAAAGAAACTTCTTGATGGTTCTTTAGATGATAAAAAAATTGAAATAGAAGTACCTAAAAAAGCTCATGTAGAAATTTTAGATTCCAATATGCCAATGGATATGTCTTCAATGCAAGAAAGCTTAAATAAAATGCTTGGTGGATTGAATAAAGATAAAATCAAAAAAGAAGTTACAATTAAAGATGCAAAAATTTTATTAAGAGATGAAGCTAGTTCATCTTTATTGGATGAAGAAGCTATCAAAATAGAAGCAGTTAAAAGAGCTCAAAATGGTGGAATTGTATTTTTAGATGAAATTGATAAAATTGCATCAGGTAAAACAAATCAAAATCAAGACCCAAGTAAAGAGGGTGTTCAAAGAGATTTATTACCAATTGTTGAGGGAAGTAGCGTTCAAACAAAATTTGGTCAAGTAAAAACAGATCATATCCTTTTTATAGCAGCTGGTGCTTTTCATGTTTCTAAACCAAGTGATTTATTACCTGAACTTCAAGGAAGATTTCCTTTAAGAGTTGAATTAGAATCACTAGATGAAGAAGCATTATATAAAATTTTAACAAATACTAAAAACTCATTATTAAAACAATATGAAGCATTATTAGCAGTTGAAGAAGTAGAATTGGAATTTGATGATTCTGCAATTAGAGCATTTGCAAAGTATTCAGTTACAGCAAATGAAATGACTGAAGATATTGGTGCACGAAGACTTCATACAGTTATTGAAAAAGTTATTGAAGATATATCATTTGATGCTGATGAAAAAAAAGGCGAAAAAGTTATTGTTACTGAAAAGCTTGTATCTGAAAAGTTAGACGAAATTGTTGATAATGTTGATACAGCAAGATATATATTATAATTTGTAAATAAATAATTTTTTTGATAGAATGAAAACAGATGAATCAAATGGGAGATTTTAAATGGATATTATTACATTTTGTGAATTAGATGATAAGATATTTAATAGTGAACATAAAGTAGAGTATTTTCATAATGGAGTATCAAATAAAGCTGATATATTTATTATTGATATTGATTCTATTTTTGAATTCGAAGAAAATAAAAGTAGTAATAGTAAAGATAAATTTGTTTCAATTGCAATAATTGAAGATGAGAGTGATTATGATGCTTTCAAAAATTTTGGAATTGATGCTTGGATTAAATCTTCTGATCTTTCTGAGATTAATGGTTTACTAAATCTTGTAGAAAAAAGGATTTTATCATAATTATAGATACACATTGTCATTTAGACAACAAACAATATTATGAAGATATTGATGATGTAATACAAAAAGCACTATCAAATGGAGTTAAAGGTTTTTTAATTCCTGGTGCTGATTTTAATGATCTTCCTCAAGCAATAAAACTTGCTGAAAAATACGATGAAGTCTTTTTTGCAGTTGGAATTCATCCTTATGATATAGATATGTATGATGAAAGTATTTTTGAAAAGTATATTAATCATCCAAAATGTATAGCAGTAGGGGAGTGTGGTTTAGATTATTTTAGACTACCTGAAGATGAAGAAGAAAAAATAGCAAATGTTAAAAAACAAAAAGAAGTTTTTATTGCTCAAATTGAATTTGCAAAGAAAGTTAATAAGCCTTTAATTGTTCATGTACGAGAAGCTTCAAATGATTCACGACAAATTTTAATGGATTATAATGCGAAAGAAGTAGGTGGTGTTTTACACTGTTTTAATGCAAGTGAACATCTTCTTCCTTTAAGTGATCATAATTTTTATTTTGGAATTGGTGGGGTGATAACTTTTAAGAATGCAAAAAAACTTGTGGATATTCTTCCAAAAATCCCAAAAGAAAAATTAATTATTGAAACAGATGCACCTTATCTTACCCCTCATCCTTTTAGAGGAAAAAGAAATGAACCTTTTTATACTACTTTAGTTGCTGATAAAATGGCTGAAATATTAGAAATCTCAAGAGAAGATATTGAAAATCTTACAAGTAAAAATGCAATAAAATTATTTAATGAGTTTTCTAGTCTATCTTAGATAAAATATCTATATATACTAAAAATAGGAATTTACTTGAATAAAATATTATTAGTTGTATTTTTATCATTAAGCTCTTTTTTTAGTAATTTAAATGCATTTGAGTTTAATAAAAAAGATTATGAAGTTCTAAAAGATTTAAATATTGAGAAATCTTTCTCACATGATGAAGAACTTCAAGATTTATATGATAAATTATCAGCAAAAAATCATTTTCGTACTTATAAAAAGAATTTGAAAGATGCTTCGGTTTATATATCTAAAATTAAAGAAGTATTAAATCAAGAAGGTTTACCAACAAGTTTTCTATATTTACCTATGGCAGAATCAAATTTCAAATTAGATGCGAAATCTTCATCAAAAGCTTTAGGAATGTGGCAGTTTATGTCTAGTACTGCTAAAGTGTATAAATTAAGAAATGATGAATATGTTGATGAAAGATTAGATTATGTTAAATCTACACATGCAGCATCTAAATATTTAAGTTATCATTATGATAGATTTGGTAAGTGGTATATAGCTATACTTGCCTATAATTGTGGTGAAGGAAGAGTAATTGAAGGAATTACAAGAGCTACTTTAGATAAATATATTTTACTCTATCCAAATAAAAAAAATACAAAAAAAATAAAAGAATATAGAAGAATAATAAAAGAATATTTAACAACTAAAAAAGGTTTTAGTAAAGTTAATAAAATATATAAAGAAATTAAAAAATTAAATGTTCATATAACTGCAAGAGATCTTTTAAAAATACAAAAAAATCTAGATAGACAATATATACCATCTGAGAGTCGTGCTTATTTAAAGAAAATTGTAGTCCTTTCAATGATTGCAAATAGAAATTTCTTAAAAAAAGGGTATATTTTTGATAGAGATATAAATTCAACACTTACAACTGTAAAAGTAAAAGGTGGTCTACATTTAAGAAGTATTGCAAGTATTTTAAAAATGAAATTCAGTTCATTATCTAAAATGAATATGCATATTAAACAATATATAACACCTTCAGATGTTAAAAAATATGATGTTAATATTCCGTATTCAAAATTAGCTATATATAATAAAAATAAAAATAAAATTGTAAACAATACTTTTAAGATATATCATGTTAGAAAAGGTGATACATTATCAAGTATCGGAAATAAATTTAATGTTAGATATAGTTCAATTAAAAACTTTAATGAATTAAAATCAAATAAATTAAGATTAAAACAAAAATTAGTAATTCCAATAGTTAATAATAAAATAAAAAAAGTTAGTAATAAGTCTATAAGAAATAATATTATAAAAAGAGAAAAAAAAATAGAGGGAAGAGTATATAAAATAGTAATATATAAAGTAAAAAATAGAGATACATTAAAAAGTATTGCACATAAATTTAATGTTGATATAGGAAAACTTAAAAAAGACAATAAGTTAAAAACAGATAAAGTAAAAATTGGGAATAAAATTATAATTGAAGTTTCTTTTATGAAAAAACCTACAAGAATAATTGCTAAAAAAATATATAAAATAAAAAATGGTGATTCATTAAGTGGTATTGCCCATAAATTTAGAGTTGATGTAAAAAAACTAAAAAAAGATAATAATTTAAACACAGATAAAATAAAAGTCGGAGATAAAATTGCAATATATAAATAAATTTCTTAAATATAGTTTAACAAGCAGTTTTTTAATAATTGTATTATTAATAACTGGTTGTTCTTCAAAAAAAGGAAGTGTAAATACTTCAGATATAAATAGAATATATAAAAGTACATCAAATAACAATATAAGAAATTCAAAAGCAATGCATAGAGCGACATTACGTCCTTACTCTGTATTTGGAGAAAGATATTATCCTTTTATTGCAAATATAAATGATCAATTTACAGGAATAGCATCATGGTATGGTCCAAACTTTCATGCTAAAAAAACTTCTAATGGTGAAACTTACAATATGTATGATATGACAGCTGCTCATAAAACACTTCCTATGAATACAGTATTGAGAGTTGATAATCTTGAAAATGGTAAGAGTGTTATTGTGAGAGTTAACGATAGAGGTCCTTTTGTTGATGGTAGAATTATTGATTTATCAAATACTGCAGCCCATAAAATTGATATGGTTAGAAAAGGTACAGCAAGGGTAAAAATAACAGTTTTAGGATATAATGGCGAAATACAGAATTATAATGCTCCTGTAAAACAAGCACATAAAGAAATTACAAAACCAAAAGAAATTACACAAGTTATAAAGCCCATGTCTCCTATAAAAATAGAAGAAAAAACTATCGTTTATGATAATTATAATTTACAAATAGGTGCTTTTAGTAAATTGAATGGTGCAATGATAACAAAAAGAAAATATGAAAATATGTTCAATAATCAATATAAAGTTGATGTTGTAAAAGTTGTCTCAAATAATAGGTTTTTACATAAAGTATTTATTAGAGGCTTTAATTCACGTAAGCAAGCAGAAATGTTTAAAGATTTAAATGGCTTAACTAGTGCAATTATAATTAGAAAATAGGGTTAGAAAATGGTAGAAGAAAATAGAAAAACAAAAGAGACTGATATTAAGTGTAAATTAGATATTCAAGGTAATGGTAAATCTAATATTAATACAGGTGTAGGTTTTTTTGATCATATGCTTGAAGCATTATCAAAACATAGTGGAATTGATATTGATTTATCTTGTAATGGAGATTTACATATTGATGCACATCATACAGTTGAAGATTGTGGGATTGTTTTAGGAAAAGCTCTTAAAAGTGAAATATTTCCAATCCATGCAGTTGAACGATATGGAAATGCAACGGTTGTAATGGATGAAGCAGCGGTTACTTGTGCTTTAGATTTATCAAATAGACCTTATTTAGTTTATGAAGTGAATGTTGAGGGTAAAGTAGGTGAGTTTGATGTTGAACTTGCAGAAGAATTTTTTCATGCAGTATCTGGAAATGCTGGATTAACTGTACATATTATTCAAGATAGAGGAAGAAATAAACATCATATCTTAGAAGCTAGTTTTAAAGCATTTGCAGTTGCTTTAAGACGTGCATTAGTTAAAAATGAAAGATTAGGAATTCCTAGTACTAAAGGTATTTTATGATTGAATTAATAGTATTAGATGTTGATGGTACTTTAACAAATGGACAAATCACATATTCAAATAGTGGTGATGAAATAAAATCATTTGATGTAGCTGATGGCTTAGCAATTAGTACATGGACAAAAAAACTTGGAAAGAAAGCTGCTATTATTACAGGAAGAAATTCTTTAATAGTTGAGAAACGTGCAAAAGATTTAAAAATTGAACATTTACATCAAGGTGTTCATAATAAAGATGAAGTACTTCAAAGCATTTTAGACAAAGAAGGTCTTGCTTGGAATCAAGTTGCATGTATTGGAGATGATTTAAATGATTATAGAATGCTTAAAAAAGCTGCAATTTCATTTACTCCTGCAAATGGTACAAGACATTTAAAAGATTTTGTAGATGTAATTTGTAAAGCTAAGGGTGGAAGTGGAGCTGTTCGTGAAATGATTGAACATATTTGTAAAGAGGATAGTTTAGAAGAGGAATTTTTAAACGCATGGATATAAGATTTTTTAATTATGTATTATTGATTTTGGCAATAAGTGCGTATTTTATTCCTGTTGAAAATATAAAAAAAGATGATGCAAATAAAGATATTGCTTTGGTAATATTTGAAAAGCCATTAATGCATACCTTAAATGAACAAAATGTTTCAAGAACTGTAAGTGCGAGTCATGTCATTAGATATAAAACAAGAGATGAAATGTATAATGCAAATATTCTTTTAAGAAATAATTTAAAAAATAAAAATTTTAAAATTGAAACTTTAGAAGCTCAAGTTATTATTAAAAAAGGTGATGAACTAAACTTAAGAAGAGATGTAAAATACAAAAGAGATGATTTTATAAATTTAAATACTAATTCATTAGATTATAATTTAAAAACTAAATTAGCTCAGAATAACGTAGCTTATAATGGTAATTATTATAACAATTATATTAAAGGTACAAATTTATATTTAGATGGTATAAATAGTTATATGAAATCAAATAATGTTCATTTTGAAATTGAAGTAAAAAATAAATAATAAAAGGTAAAAAATGAAGATCTTAGGGAGTCTATTAATATTATCAACATTTTTATTAGCTCAAGTACAACAACTTGTAATTGATGCAAAGAATTTTGAAGCAGATGATAAAAAGGGTATTTCTATCTTTACAGGTGATGTAAAAATAAAAATGGGTAAAGATAAGTTAAATGCACAGAAAGTTGAAATATTTTTTGTTAATAAAAAAGGTAGCGAAAATAAAGTTCCATCTAAATATATAGCAACTGGAAAAGTTAATTTTGAAATTGTTACAGAACTAAAACATTATGTGGGTAATGGTGATAAAATTATATATTCACCTATTAAACAAGAGTATACTGTAATAGGAAATGGTTTTTTACAAGAAAAAAATGATGATAGAAAAATCTACGGTGATAAAATTTATGTAAATCAACTTTCAGGTGAGGCTAGAGTTAGTGGTAGTGATAAAAAACCAGTTAGATTTATTATAAATATTGAACGTGGTTCAGAAGAATAAGGAAGGTATTAAATGAGAATAGTTGAAGCAAATTTTATGGAATCAGCTCAAAGCATACAAGATTCACCAAGTCCTGATAAAGCTGAAGTAGCTTTTTTAGGTAGATCAAATGTAGGTAAATCATCATTATTAAATACATTAACAAATAGAAAAGGTTTAGCAAAGTCCTCTTCTACCCCTGGTAAAACACAGTTAATTAATTATTTTAATATAAAATTTAAAACAGATAAAGAAGATTTACCATTTTTATATGGAAGATTTGTAGATTTACCTGGTTTTGGTTATGCAAAGGTATCAAAAAGTTTGAAAAGGGATTGGAATAGTAATTTAACTGGGTATTTAGAAAAAAGACCTTGTTTACAAATTTTTGTACATTTAATTGATGCACGACATACAGATTTAGCTATTGATAAAAATGTTGATGAGTTTTTGAATACAATTAAAAGAGGTGATCAACTTATTATTAATGCGTTTACCAAAATAGATAAATTAAAGAAAAATGATTTACAAAAGTTAAAAAGAGAAAATCCTGATGGTATTTTCATCTCAAACTTAAAAAAACAAGGGGTAATTGACCTTCAAAATAAAATTACGGAGTATTTGTTTGGAAATTAAATTTTTAAAGCCAGATGTAACGTTTATTACATCTATGCAAGAAGTAGTAAAAGAAGAAGTGGAAAACGGAAATATTCTTTTACGAACTGATGATGAAATGGCTAATACAATTAGATCTTATATAGTTGTTGAAGTTGATGGTGAAATGGCTGGTTTTACTGCTTTATACATACATTCTCAAAGATTAGCAGAAGTAAGAAGTCTTGTAGTCTCAAAAAAATTTAGAGGTCTAGATCTTGGAAAAAAACTTGTTGAAGAGTGTATAAAAGAAGGAAGAAAATATAAGTTAGCACAGATATTATCTTTAACATATGCCAAAGGTTTTTTTGAAAAATCTGGTTTTAGAATGATTCAGAAAGAAGCAATTCCAGAGCATAAAATTTGGGCAGATTGCATAAGATGTAAACATTTTCCAATATGTGATGAAATTGCAATGGTTTTTGATCTTTAAAATAATATATAATTAGGATTTTTTTAAATTTCCTAATTCTTAAATGTATTATCCTCTATCCTCTTATTATTCTTGTATTTTATAATTTTTATAGCTCATAAACTTGTACATTATATATATTAATTTAATTTTCCTTTGTGTAGATTAGTAATAATAATTTATATTCTTATATAAATATAATTAAAATAAATTTTTCTAATTAAAATAATTAAATAATTATTGTACTATTAGATTCTATATTTATACTAATAGGAGAAAGTTATGAAAATAATAATACTAAGTTTACTTTTACTTTTTACTTTACAAGCAAGTAATTTAACTAAAGGAAATGATGAATATCTTAAGCAAAATTATAAAGAAGCTAAAAGATTATATAAAATAGCATGTGATAACAATAAATATGTAGCTTGTTATAAATTAGCTCTTTTATATCAAGAAGGGAAAGGTGTTAATCAAAATTATGCAAAAGCAGTAAATTTATATAAAAAGGCATGTGATGCTAATGTTTACAATAGTTGTTATAATCTTGCTTTACTTTATTCAAAAGGTCATGGTGTAAAAAAAGATAATAAAAAAGCTACCCAACTATATTCCAAAGCATGTGATGCTAAGGTTTACAGAAGTTGTCATAATGCTGCATATTTATTTGAAAAAGGTGATGGTGTAAATAAAGATTATCTTAAAGCACTTAATCTATATACAAAAGCATGTGATAATGGTATAGCTGAATCTTGTATGAATTTGGGTGTAATGTATAAAAATGGGCGAGGTACTAAACAAGATTATGTAAAAGCTAGAATTCTTTATGAAAAATCTTGTAAGGCAGGCGTTTCATTAAGTTGTCATAATTTAGCTTTACTATATTCAAAAGGTTTAGGGGTTTCAAAAAGTTATAACAATGCTAATAGGTTATACAAAATTGCTTGTGATGGTGGTATTGCTAATAGTTGCATGAATCTTGGTTTATCTTATTATCAAGGAAGAAGTGTTTCTAAAAATAAAACTATGGCTAAGAATTTATATAAAAAGGCTTGCGATTATGGATATGAAAAAGCTTGTAATCGTTATAAAACTTTAAAAAATGAAGGTTTTTAAAGTAGATATTAAATTATCTACTTTAAAATTAATTTAATATCTTATGTAATTGATTTTTTATAATCACAGGAACAAAGAACATTGATACAATATATGAAATCAATGTTCCTCCAATTAAAGCAACCCCTAATCCACCAAATACTGCATCAGTAGCAAGTAATGAAGAAGCAAAAACCATTGTTAGAACTGTTAGTATAATTGGCTTAGAACGTGTTGCAGTAGCTTTTGCAATTGCTTGGTTTATACTTAAGTTTTTTTCTATAACTAATTGTTTTGAGAAGTCTATAATCAAAGTTGAATTTCTAGAATTTATTCCAATTAATCCAATAAATCCAATTAAAGAAGTGGCTGTTAAATAAAAAGTATCATTAGTCATCATATCCATAATAACATGAGCAAAAATAACTCCTACTATTGATATAAAACTTGAAAGAACAATTCCTCCTGATAGTGCAAAACTTTTATAATACATTACCATTAAAAAGAATATTAACACTAGTGCAATAATAAATGCACCACCTAAATCAATAAAAGTATCAATTGTTACTTTTAATTCTCCATCAAAAATCAAATCAAATTTTTCATTTGTATTTTTATCTATAAATGATAGGTTTAACATATTTGTTTTAGAAATTTTATAATCATTACTTAACTCATCAAACATTTGCTTTCTTGCATCAAGTAAAGGATATATCTGACTATCTTTGTCAGTTTCTGCAATAACATTTATCATCATTTTTAAATTTTTTGAAGTTAGTGTTGGCTCTTTTATTACTTCTTTAATTGTTATAAATGAAGCTATATTTATCATTAATCCTTGATTATTTACTACTTTTAAATTTTGAAGTTTGTTTTCTAAGCTTTCTTTACTTGAGTCTTCTAATAATCTTGAATCATCAAGTCTTAAAAATATAGGAATTTGGTTTTCAGCATTGTTTTCATTTACTACTGAAACTTCCATACCTTCATAGGCTAAATAAAGTATATTTTTTATTTGCTCTAGACTAACACCACTTTTTATAATTTTATTATTATCTAATTCTAATTGGTATTTTATATAATCCTTGTCTGCCATAATATCAATATCAACTAATGTACTTTGATCTTTTAATATTTTTGCAATTTTCTTTGAAAACTCCCTTCTACTTTCAAAAGTTTCTCCTCCATATATTTCTGCAACAATTGATGCAAGTACAGGAGGACCAGCTGGTAGTTCTATAAATTTAATATTTGCATCATATAAAGAACAGTTTTTTTGAATATTTTCTCTTATATTACTTATTAGATTGTAACTTGTAATATCACGTTCTTGGGCTTTTTTAATATTTACCATTATTTCTGCTTGTGATTGTTTATCTTTTAATGCACTTTGTTTAACTAATGCTGCAAAATCTAATGGTTGACCTTCACCTATAAATACTGAAATATTTGTTACTAGTTCATTTTTTTGAAGATTTTTTGAAATACATCTTGTAACTTCTTTTGTTTGAACTTTACTTGAACCATCTTTTAAATCTACATAAACAGAAAAAGTATTTGAGTCTTTACTAGGAAGCATTTTTGCTTTAATAATTTCAGTAGGAAACATAGCAATACTTAAAATAAATAAAACTAATGCAATTAAATAAACCAAAAGTGATTTAGAACGACTTTGTAGAATATTATAAATAAACTTTTCTAATTTCATTTTTTAGCCTTATAAATTTTTTTGATTAAATATGGTGTAAAAGCATAGGCAATAAAAAGCGACATTACAAGTGATATTGATACAAAAACTGGAAGAGGGTGCATAAATTGACCCATCATTCCACCAACAAAAAACATTGGCATAAAAGTCATAATAATAGCTAGTGTTGCTATATTTGTAGCATTTCCTATTTCATTTGTAGCATTTATAGAAACTATTGTAATATCTATATCTTTGTTTTCTTTTCTATGTCTATGTATATTTTCAATTACAATAATTGCTGCATCAACTAGCATTCCTAGAGATACTAAAAGTGCAAAAAGTGTAATTCTATTTATTGTTTCATTTAATAAAAAACCACAAAATAGTGTAAGCGATAAAATCATAGGAACAGCAAGAGAAACAATCATTGCTTCTTTGAATCCTAAAGTAAAAATAAGAAGTATGGCAATAATTACTATTGAAATAAGTAAATTTTGAACAAGTGAATTTACAGCTTCATTTGCAGTATATCCATCATCTCTTGTAATAAGAAAAGCAATATCTTTTTTTATTAAGTTTTCTTTTTGTGAATCCATATATTCAAATATTTTTTCATTTATACTTACAGAGTTTGAACCTTTTAATTTAGATACACTCATCGTTAATTGATTTATTTCTTCATAATTTCCAGCTTCATTTTTTTTATAAAGAAAAGCTTCTTTATTATTTTGAATATCGAAAGATCTTTGGACTTTTGCTATATCTTTTAAATAAATTGCAACATTATTATTGTATGAAACAATAATATTTTCTATATCTTTTGTATTTTCAATTGCTTCTTTTATTCCAAAAACTACTAAACTTTTATCTTTTGTATTTCCTTGTATATCAGGAATTTTTAAAGATAGTGATTGTACTTGTTTCATAACTTGTGCTAGTGAGAGATTATAAGCAGATATTTTATTTGGGTCTATTAAAATATTGTATTGTTCTTTTTTCTCACCTTTTAAATCAACTAAAGCAACATTATCAATTTTATTTATTTGCCGTGTGATTTTATTTACTTCTTTATATAATTGTGTTTGAGATATTAAATCTTTCCCATCTTTTTTCATAGAATAAAATGCAATTGTTGCAATAGGAATATCCGTATCAATATCCATTGTTTTTATAATAGGAGGCATTGCTCCTTTTGGCATTAAATCCATATTTCTCATAACTTGATCGTAAAGTTTTAGATTTGATTCTTCTTTATCCTCACCTATATAATATTGTGCTTGAACAATTCCTACTGAATCTTTAGCAAATGAGTAAATATGTTCAACACCTTTTATCTCTTTTATTTTCTTCTCTAATGGTTCAATAATTACTTTTTGTATCTCACTAGGAGTTGCACCTGGAAGTGCAACAATAACAGCACCACCACTTACTTTTATTTGTGGATTTTCTTCTCTTGGCATAAATACTAATGAGATATAACCTAAGATTAAAATAAATACGCCAAAGATAAGTGTTAAAGGGTGATTTATAAATGCAAGAGATAATTTTCCTGCTATATTTAAATTTTTATTATCTATGTTTTCCATTTTTATGCCTAATTTAAAGGTTTGATAAGTAATTTGGAATACATACCAGGATAAACTCTAGAATCTTTCTTATCAAATGAAATTTTTAAAATAAAAGAGTGAGTAACTGCATTTATATTTGGAATAATTGCTTCAATTTTTCCTATTGTTTTTAAATTGATTGAAGGAATTAATACATTAACTTCTTGGTTTATTTCTATTTTATTTAAATTACTTTCAGAAATATCTGTTTTTATTTTTAAACTTGAAAGATCAGTAAGAATAAGAGCTGGTGAACTTGGCATTGCCATTTCTCCTGCTTTTATAGATTTTTTTATAATAAGCCCATCATTTGGTGCTTTTATTTTTAAATAGTTATATTGAAAATTAACCTCTTTTAATTTTGCTTTTGCAATTGAAATCATATTTTTTGTATTTATAAGATTTAATTCTAATTGTTCAAGATCATATTTAGGAACTAAATCTTGTTTGTATAAACGCTTGAATCTATTATAATTTATTTGTATATTACTTAATTGATTTTCTAGCATTTTTGTATTTAAGATTGCTTCTTGTTTTTGTGAATCAATGCTTGAAGAATCAATTTCATAAAGTATTTGACCTTTCTTTACAAAAGAACCTTCACTTACATAAACATCTTTTATAAAGCCCATATTTCTACTTGTAATTACTTTTTCATTATCTGAAATTACAGAACCTGATAATTCAATATCATTTGCAAAAATATAAATTGATGTAATACAAATTAATAGTAAAGTTTTTATCATTTTGTTTCCTTTGTGTTAGTGCTATTTTGTATAAAAGAATCTCCAGCTATCAAAGTTATATTAGCAAGTACTAAAGATTTTTCATATTTAGCTAAAATTAATTCTGCTTGGCTATTTCTTAATTTTGCTTCTTGATCTAATAAATTAGTCATAGCAATTAGGTGATTTTTATACATTAGTTGCGATTGTTTATAAATTTCATTTGATAAATTAAGAGCTTCTTTTTTTTCTTTTAATATTTTCTCTTTTGATTTTAATTCTAATAGTGCTTTTTTTAATTCAAGTTTAGTAAAATCTTTTAATTTTTCATAGTTTAAAGAAGATTGTTGATATTGGATTTGACTTTTTTGTTTGTCTATATTTCTTGTATTATCAAAAAGTGTATATTTTAAACCAATCATTGCATTGTAATAATCCTTATCATCAGATAAGCTTAGTTTATTATCATTAAATCCATATTCTAAATGAGAATAAACTGTTGGGTAATATTTGGAGTTTGCAATATCAATATTCTTTTTTGTGATTTTTTTATTTAAACTTTGCATTTTTAAACTATTTTTATTTATTAATGCATTTTTATATAAAGTATTAAAGTCTAAGCTTTTTAGTTTTATATATTTTAGTTCTTTTACATCTGTAATTTTATCATTTGATGTTAGAAATTTCAGATATGCCAAGGCCGAGTCAAATTTATTTTGTGCATCAATATGCTTAGAATTTACATTTGATTCATAAACTTTTGCTTGCTTTACATCTATTTTTGTAACTAAACCTTCTTTATGAAAGGCATTTGCAGTTTTTTTTACATAAATAATAGACTCTTTTGCTTTTTTTGCTGCTTGTATAAACTCTTTTGCAACAACTGCTGCATTATATGCTTTTAAAACTTCGTATGATAATTGATCTTTATTTAGATTGTATTTTAATTCATATACTTTTTTTTTAAGTTTTAATACATCTTTTTGATTTGTTAATTCAAATCCAGTAAAGAGGGGTATATCATAATTTAATTTAGTATCAAAATTATTTCTATCTTTTGGATAGTTTAGATTTTCTGGTTGAATATATAAACTATTTGCTCCTGTATATTGTGCTGCTCCAAAATCATTAAAAGTTGCTTCTCTTGAAGATAGTTTTGAATTAAAAACATATCCTGCGTGATTTGTTCTATTTATTTGTTCTTCAAATGACAATTTCCCATATGAGACTGAGTCTACTTTATTTATATCTAGCTTAGATAAATCTATATCTAATTTTTGATTTTTTAAATCTTTACTATTTTTAAGAGTAAGGTCTAAAACTTCATTAAAATCTATAGTTTGTGAATAAGCTGATGAAATTATGAATAATGATAAGTATAACTTATACATGTTAATTAAGTTCCTAATATATTTTTAATAGAATTATACATTAATAAAGTAAAAAAGTAATTAGAAATATAATATCTAGTTATAAGTGTAAATTATACTCTGTTTTTATAATTTATAATAAAAAGGTTTAAATATGCCTATTAAAAGATATTAGATGTTTCAAATATTGTTGAAGTAATCAGAAGTAATAATTTATTATTTAAAGGATTGTGCGAGATTTCCAATTATTAGTGCCCATCCATCAATTACTATAAAAAATATAATTTTAATAGGTAATGATATCATTACAGGTGGTAGCATCATCATTCCAAGAGACATTAAAATAGATGCTACAATAATATCAATTACCAAAAATGGTAAGAATATTAGAAAACCTATTTCAAAAGCTGTTCTAAGCTCACTTACTATAAATGCAGGCATTAATAATGTCAAAGGTACGTCATCAATATTTTTAGGATTTGCTTCTTTTTTTATTCTATAAAATAGGGCAATATCTGATTCTCTTGTATTTTTTATCATAAACTCTTTAAAAGGTTTAATCCCACGTTCAAATGCAAGTTCATAACCAATCTTTTTTTCCATATATGGAGATACTCCATCTTCCCAAGATTTTTTGGCATATGGTTCCATAATAAAAATAGTTAATATCAAAGAAAGTGAAATAACAATTTGAGTGGGAGGAGTTGACTGTAAACCCATTGCTTGCCTAAGAAGAGAAAATACGATTACTATTCTTGTAAAAGAAGTTACCATTAAAATAAGAGTAGGGGCAAGAACAAAAAGAGTTAAAATAATAGCTATATT
Organism: Poseidonibacter antarcticus; assembly: GCF_003667345.1. Taxonomy (NCBI): domain Bacteria; kingdom Pseudomonadati; phylum Campylobacterota; class Epsilonproteobacteria; order Campylobacterales; family Arcobacteraceae; genus Poseidonibacter; species Poseidonibacter antarcticus. The sequence continues at coordinate 355,023 of NZ_RCWF01000001.1, read as the reverse complement.
AATTGTTTTTACAAATTGTGCAGGATCATCTAATGCTGCAACAGAAAGATTTACAATAGGAGCTGTATCAGCAGCAAAGATGTGTACAGCAAAAAATAATAGAGTTAATAAAAATTTCAAAAAGAATCCTATGTAAAAATTAAAATAATAATATCAAAAAAACAATTAAGTCATGATTTTAAAAAGCAAATCAATCCTTACTTGTAATATATCCATCATCATAAAGTCTATCATAGATTTTACTTACAATATTACCAGCTGCAAGACCACCATGTCCTGAGTGTTCAACTAAAACAGTTATTACATACTGAGGATTTTTATATGGCGCATAAGTTGTAAGCCAAGCGTGTGAACGGTGAAAATATTTTAGTTCACTCTCTTTCATTCTTACTTTTTCTGATTGAGGGATACTAACAACTTGAGCTGTACCTGTTTTTGCAGCAATTGAAACTTTTGACTTAATATGTTTGCTTGCAGTCCCTTTTGGGTGATGAGCAACATCATACATACCTTTTCTTACAATATCTAAATATCTTTTTGGTATATCAAGCTCTTTTGGTTCTTCATAATTTGCTTTATAAAAATAAGGTTTAGGAAGTTTACCTGTTGCTATATAACCTGTATATCTAGCCATTTGCATTGGTGTTACAAGTGTATTACCCTGTCCAATAGCAGTAATAACTGTTTCTCCTACATACCAAGGTTGCTTGTATTTTTTTTGTTTCCAAGTTTTATTTGGATTAACCCCAAAAAATTCATTTACTTGATCAACACCAGTTTGTTGTCCAAATCCAAATTTATCTAAAGTTTTTGATATTTTATTTATACCAATTCTTAAACTTCCTTTATAGAAAAAGTCATCACAACTTTCTCTTATTGCTTTTCTAAAGTTAACTTTTCCATGACCATATCTTTTCCAACATCTAAAATTTCTATTTCCTATTCTAATTGACCCAGAACAATTTACAGTATAATTTTCTTCTACACCATTTTCTAAGAATGATAATGCAACACCCATTTTAATAACAGACCCAGCAGGATATAAACCATTTACAAGTTTGTTTGTAAATGGATGATTTAAATCATTTCTCATTACATTCCATTCTTTTACTGAAATTCCTGATGCAAAAATATTATTATCAAATTCGGGCATTGACGTAGCAGCTAGTAACTCTCCATTTTTAGCATTCATAACTACAACAGCACCACTACTATCACCAAATAATTCTTGAACATATTTTTGAAGTTCAATATCAATAGATATTTTAATACTGTTATCTATTGATGGTTCTTTTTCATCTAAGACTTCAATTTCTTTATTTAATGCATTTACTTTAATATCTTTGTAACCAAGTTTTCCTTGAAGTTTATCATTATAAAATTTTTCTAAACCATTTTTCCCTATTATTCCATTATGTGCAGATAAATCATTTTTTAATATATCTAATCTTGAAGCTTTTCCTACATATCCGATTACATGAGATGCTGCTTTTCTATAGGGATAAAATCTTTTTACAGCAGATTCTATTTTAATAGTATCTTTTGATGAAAAAAGTGTATATTTAGAGAAAAAATCTTGATATGGAATATAATCAACAATTTTTACAAAATCATGATTGTAAGGAGAATCTTTTCTCTTATAGATTTTTAATAGTTTTTCCTTTTCAAGATTTGGAAAATTTTCTACTATTAAATCAATTGCCTCATTAAGTTTTTCTCTATTTTTCTTCGATTTTAAATGAGGCTTAATTAAAACTGAAAACCCCATTTTATTTATGGCTAGTTTTTTACCATTTCTATCTTCAATTACACCTCTAACAGGAATTTTTTGAATTCTACTGATATAGTTTCTTTTAGATAACTCTTCGTAATAAGTATTTGATTTAATACTTAAAAAATATACTCTTGATAAAAGGGTAATCATGATTATAAAAATAAATAAAAATATGATGTTTAGTCTGTTTTTCAAATAAATACTCCAAAAAATATTAAATCTATTATAATATTAACAAATATTACAGTTATAAAATTATCTGACATTCCAATTGTCATAACCCAAATAAGGGAAAGACCTAAATAAAATATTAATATGTATATATATTCATTTAATGCCTTAAATGACATTATTCGATGAATACTTGGAATTATAAAAATATAAATAAATAGTGATAGCAATGTTAACGTTAAAGGTTTTAATCCTGAATTAATTTCTATAAACATAAATGTTAATATTACAAAAAGTAAAGAGTATAAATATTTTCTTTTAAGACATGTATAAAATGCTATAAAACATACTCCAGCTAACATAATTAATAAAAAATGAATTGAAGATATTGTATTAATCATAATAATAGTTAATAAAAGAGTAAATAGAAAAATAGGATTATCTAAATTGTTTCGAGTCATAATATTATAATACTTTTGATTAATTTATCGCGATTATATTATAAAAAATCTTATAGCTATATCAAGTTATATTTTGTTTTTGTTTGATAAATCATAAATAAATGAAAAAATCTCTGCCACAGCCTTATACATACCCCCAGGTATTTCTTTATCAATATCAATTTGTGATAAAAGTTCGATTAAATCCTCATCTTTTTTTATAGGGATATCATGTTCATTAGCAAGTTTTATTATATTTGAAGCTGTTTGCCCTTTCCCTTTAGCAATAACACTAGGTGCATTATCTTTTTTGATATCATATTTAAGTGCTACAGCTTTAGATATTGTATTATTTGTTTGTTTAGTATCTTTTCCATCCATATTATTAAGCTCTTATATCAATATTTGTTGTTATTTGATCAGAATATGGATTTACAAAAGCATCAGTTTTTTTATCAATATCAGTTTTTTCTTTGTCTTCTTTTAAATCAAGTAATTTAATATTTACAGGAATTAAATCAATATCATTAAGAGCTTTTTTTAAATTCTGAAGATTGTCTCTTACTGCTATTTTAAAATGTTCTCTTTGTGCATAAATTGTTAAATCTATTTTATTTGAATCATACATTGACATCATTAAATCAACTTTTCCAAAATCTTTTAATGTTAAGTTAATCTGGCAATAAAACTTTTCATCCTCAGATTTTTTCATATTTATACTTCCATCTTCTAGCATATCCCAAAAAAATGGTAAATAAACATAATTTGAATTTGATGTAAAAGAAGTTAATTGATGATATTCAATTTGAGTTAATAGTTTATCAACTTGTTTTAATATTTCTTGAGATTTTGGGTCTATTTTAGATGATATTTCATCTTGCATTTGTAATAAAATTGATTTTATATCATTTGAAATAGATAAGGGTTCATTTTTTAGACTACTTGGATTTAGTACTGCTTCTTTTATGATATTTTCTAACTTATCAATATTTTTTAAAATATTATTTTGTAAATCTACATTATTCTGTTTAGGTTCTAAATTTGAGATAGTGTCTTTTAAGGCTAAAACAAGAGAATTTAAATTTGTAGATAAATTGTTTGTAAATGTCGATAAATTACTAAAATTATTCAAGGAAGAACTTTTTACATCCATTGACTTTGTATCATGAGTAAATAAATCATTGGTTTTTAAGAGAGTTTCTATTACATTTAAAATATTTTTATTTTGTAAACTGGGATTTTGAGATAACTCATTTTTAATTTGATTTAATAAATCTTTTATTTGAGTATTAATTTGATCTTTTAAATTTGTATTTGTATTATTAGAGTTGTTTTCAATTTTCGATTCTACTAAATTGCCATCATTTATTATAGAATTTAATTGATTTTTTAAAGTTAATAAATTTGTAGTTTGAGTAGTACTTAAACTATTATTTAGATTTTGTAATGAAGTTGAAAGATTTTTTAAATTTATAGTTTGTTGTATTGAATCAGAACTTTGAAGAACTTTTTGTATTAATTCATTTATTTGTTTTGCTTGAGGAGTGTTTATATCTTTTACTAAGTCTTGAATTTGAGCTAATACTTTTTGTAAGTTTGTATTTAAGTTACTATTTTGATTATTACTTTGTGCAATTTTAGATTCTAAAAAAACTCCAGATTTAGATAACTGTTCTTTTAGGCTATTTGCATCTAAATTTTGTATATTTTTTGAAAAATTTTCAAGTAATGGTTTGAATTTTTGTAAATTTGAATCTTCATCAATATTTTTAATCATAGAAGAAAGAGAACTTGAAAATGAACCCAAGTTTTTAAATATAGGAGAATTTTTTAATATATTTTCTATAGTTGAATTAGATTTATTCCTTGTTTTAACATCATCAAATAAGTTTTTTAATATATCATTTACGCTTATAGACTTATTTTTTACCATTTGTTCCAAGGTAGAAGAGTCTGCTTGCTTTAATACATCTTTTAAAGCTTTATTATCATTTGGTAAGAGTATATTTAATAATGAATTATTTGATACTAACATTTAAAAGTATAACATAAAAATAGATTTACTGATTATATATATCAATTCATTTAGAGTTACGAATCATAAAAGAAAAATTAATAATATAATAATCTAAATAATTTTAAGAAGTATTTATTAAATCTTAGATATTATGTTTTTAAAATTGGAATTGGAGAATTTTATGAAAAAAATAATGATTTTATCTTCTTTGGGTTTATATTTACTAGCAAGTGGTGATTATGTACCTTTGAGTCAGTTACCTGATAATAAGAAAAAAGAGTATAATTTTGTAGAAAAAAATAAAACTACAAAAGAAATTGGGACAGAAAATAAGAAGAGTATTCATTATAATAATAAAGAAATAATTAAATTAGAAAATAATGAAAAGATTCTAAAAGAGTATAAAAGTAAAGAAATTATAAAAGATGAATTAAAATATAGTGAAAATTCTTTTACTAAAGACTTTTCAATAACTCCAAAACTTACTTATATGTATATAACTACAGATGTTAAAGGTTATAGTGATAAAACACATGAAATTGTGCCAGAAGTTTCTTTTGTATATAAAGATCATACTTTAAAAGTTGATTATTTTAATGTAAATGCAAATTTTGATAATGAAGCAAAACTTGATTCAAAATGGTATAGACTATCATATTTATATAAATATGATAATGTAAATATTGGATTTGCTTATAATGATTTACGAGAAAAATTATTATATTTAGACATAAATAAGAAAGGCAGTGCAAAATTTCCAACTTTAGAACTTCATTTAAAAAATACATTAAATAATTTAGTTCTTGAATATGGTGGCTTTTATGGAAAAGATTATAATAAGATTAAACATGCATATGAATACTATTTAAACTTGGGATATAAAATATTTGATAATGATAATTTAATATTTAATATAGGATATAAAAATAGAACAATAGAATCTGATGATGATCTAAAACTAGAATTTAAAGGGCCAACTATAGGAATCTCTACTACATTCTAACATAAAATATTACATTTTGTAATATTTTATCTACACTAAAAAAGTTTTAGATATAATAATCTTAATAAAAAAAGAGGTTTTAAATATGCAAAACATTCAAATCTGGCACAACCCACGATGCTCAAAATCAAGAAATGCACTTAATTTATTAGAAGAAAAAGGTATTGAAGCAAATGTGATAAAATATCTTAACAGTACTCCAAGTAAAGAAGAACTAAAAGAAGTTTTAAAAAAACTAGGAATTTCGGCAAAAGAATTATTAAGAACTGGTGAAGATATTTATAAAGAATTAAATCTTAAAGCTGAAAATGATGAAGAAAAAATCATTGATACAATGCTTTTACATCCTAAATTAATTGAAAGACCAATTATTATTAAAGGTGATAAAGCAGTAATAGCAAGACCAATTGAAAATTTAGAAGAATTACTTAAATGAATGAAGAAGTACATCAAAAACAGCTAAGAATACGATATATAAGAGTTTTAGAAAAATTCTTAACACGAACTATCTCATTATTAAAATTAGAAAATTTTAATTACGAGTTATTTAAAGTTAGAACTTTAAAAAATTATGAAGAATTAAAAAAAGCAAAATTTATTGAACTCTATTCTCCATATTATTCTTTAATTCAAGATTTCATAAATAAAACTATGATGTATGTAAATGAGCATAGTGATAGTTTTGAAAATGAAAGAAATACACTTTTAAAAGATGCAAATTTATTGCAAAAAGAAAAAAACAAAAATTCTTATACAAAAGACAAGCATAAAAATCAAAAATTTAATGATGAATACTAATGGCAAAAGAAGAAGAGTATAAAAGTTTCAAACTTACAGGAGTTATAAAGAAAGTTCTTTATACCAATGAAGAAACAAAATACGTAATTGCAGTTTTAGAAAATAATCAAAAAGTTTGTGGGGCGTATTTTGATACTGAAATTGAAAAAATTGTAGGTGAAGAAGTTGTATTAACGGGAAATTGGACAACACATAAAAAATATGGAGTTCAATTTGAATTTGATACTTTAGAACTTAAAGAAGCAGAAATATTCTTTTTCCTTACAAAAATTGTAAAAGGTATTGGTAAAAAATTCGCACATGAATTACTAGAAAAATATAAAGAAGAAGAGCTTGTAAAAATATTAAATGAAAACCCAGAAGAGTTATTAAAATTCAAAGGTATAAAAGAAAAGAAACTTAAAATGATTGTAAGTTCTTGGCAAAAATTCAAACATTTAAGGGAACTAGGTTCTTTTCTTGCAAAGTTTGGTGTAACTTCAAATTTAATTACAAGAATTTATTCATCTTTAGGTGAAATAGATAATTTAATAGAAAAAATCAAAGAAAATCCATATCTTTTAATTAATATAAAAGGAATAGGTTTTAAACGTGCTGATGAAATTGCAAAAGCATTAGGGATAGATCCTTTAAGTGAATTTAGAATTATGGCATGTCTAAATTATACATTAAAAGAGTATTGTGATAATAATGGAAACTCTTCAATTGATAAATTCCATTTATATAAATTATTAGATGATTCTTTAAGATTCAATGATAAAAATGCACTTTATGAAGAATGTCTTACTAAAATGCTAGTAGATGAAGAGATTTTTGTAACAAAAGAAAATCGTTATGCTCCTTCAATGCTTTATTATGCAGAAAAAAAAATATTGGATTTTTTCAATCGTCGTAAAAATGATTTAAATCGTAAGATTATTGCAGATTTTGATAATTATTTAGTTAAAAAACAATTAACTTTAGGATTTGAATTAAGTAGTGAGCAAAAAAAAGCAGTTGAATTGATAAATGATGGGCATAAAACACTTTTTTTAATTGGTTATGCAGGAACAGGTAAATCAACTTCAAGTAAAGCACTTCTTCAACTATTAGAAGAAGTAGTCTCTTATGATGACATTATTACAATTGCACTAAGTGGAATTGCCTCACAGCGAATTTCTGATACTACAGGATATAATAGTGCAACTATTCAATCATTATTAATGAAGCATAAAGAAAAAGATTTTTTCCCTTATAAAGTTATTTTGTTAGATGAAGCTTCAATGGTAAATTCTGTAACTTTTTATCAAATTATTTCAAAAATAGATGATGATACAGTTTTTATAATTGTGGGTGATGATGGACAATTACCTGCAATTGGTGCAGGAAATATTTTAGCTGATTCGATAAAACATGATTTAGCACCAATTTGTAAATTAACAAAAATTTATAGACAAAATGAAAATCAAGCAATAGCATTAATAGCAAATGATATAAGAAAAGGTGAAGTTCCTAAATATAATGAAGAATATGATGATTTTAAGTTTGTAAATGTTTCAATTTCAAACTATTATGCACAAAAAAATTCTAACTCATCAAATGAATTTGCTGATATTAGAGTTGAAAACTCTGAGTATATTTTGAATAATATATTAAATATTTCAGCTACTTATATACAAAAATATTTTGATTTAATAAAAGAAAAGAAGATAAATTCTGCATTAACATTATTCCAAGTAATTACACCTATGAAAGGTGGATTATTAGGTGTTGAAAATCTAAATATGCAATTACAAAAACTTTTTAATCATACAAAAGGAAAAGCTTATGCAACAAAACTTTATGAGTACAAAATTACAGATAAAGTAATACATATAAAAAATGAGAATATGAGAGCTCAAACTATGAGTATGTACAAAAATGGTTCTAGTGATTTTTTAGAAAAAAGAGTATTTAATGGTCAATTAGGGTTAATTATAAAACTTGATTTTGAAGAAAATAAATGTATTGTACTTTACCCAAATGATGATATGGTAGTATTCTATGATTTTGACAATGTTTCATCATTGTTATCACTTGCTTATTGTTTAACAATTCATAAAACACAAGGGATGGAGTATGAAAATGCTCTGATCCCTATGAGTTTTTCTCATTATATTATGCATAATACAAAGTTACTTTATACTGCTATTACAAGAGCAAAAAAAATGTGTTTTATTGTTGGTGAAGAAGAAGCTTTTGTAAGTGCATGTAAAAAATTAGAAATTACGATTAGGGAATCTGTAATAAATGATTTATTAAGTAAGCCAGACATTAAAAATAATCTTATAGATATTTAACTAAAATTCAAGCAAATTTTCAGTAGTATAAATAAAATTTTTATGAGGATTATATTTAATGATTACGTGGATGCAAAGACATAAAAGATGGCTTGTGATTACTATTTGGATTAGTACAATCGCGTTTGTAGGAGCAGGTTTTGTTGGCTGGGGTTCCTATGATTATGGAAAAGAAGGTGGAACAGTAGCAGTTGTTGGAGATAGAGAGGTTTCTATTGAAGAATATCAACAAGAATATTCAAATCTTTATGATCAATATGCAAGACTATTTGGAAAAACTTTCAATGAGGAAATGGCTAATAAATTAAACTTAAAAGATATTGCATATAAGCAAGTATTACAAAAGAATTTGATTTTAGCATATGCTGATACTTTAGGTTTAGATATTACAGATGAAGATATTGCAAAAGAATTATTAAAATATAATGCATTTTTAAAAGATGGAAAATTTGATAAACCTACATATATTCAAGTTTTATCACAAAATAGAACGACTCCTGTTAAATTTGAAGATTCACTAAAAAGAAATATATTATTACAAAAAGTTCAATCATTATTTGATGTTCAACCAAATAGCGTTGAAGTTAAAAATTTAAATAAGTTATTATTTTTAAAAGATGATATTACTTATAAAATTTTAAAAACAAAAGATATTACTGTATCTCCTAGCGATGAAGAGATAAAAAAATATTGGGAATCAAATAAAAATGCTTATATGTCAGAAATTTCTTATCTTATTGAAACAAGTGAAGTTCCTGTAATTTCAGCTAATTCAAAAGAAGAAGAGATAAAAAAACATTATGATAGATTTAAAACTGATTATAAAAAAGTTGATGGAAAAATTAAATCATTTGATGAAGCAAAAGATGAAATTGTAAGAGAACTTAATGCTAAATTTACAAAAAAAGAAGCTTTAAAAAAATACTTAAAAATAAAAAAAGCTGAAGAAAAATTATCAGCATCAACTTTACTAGATCAAAGTAAACTTCCTTTTAGCGTAGAAAATAATGAAAAAATCATATCTTCAAAAGAAGGTGATTTAATTAAACCTTTTTTAGAAAAAGATAAATATATTATTGTTAAAGTTATAAGTAAGAATGAAGCTAAACCTCTTTCTTTTAATAAAGCATTACCAGCTGTAAAAATAGCCTATGAAAAAGTTGCAAAAACTAAAAAACTTAATGAAGTTGCAAAAAAAGAGTTAGAAAACTTTATGGGTATTGAAGCTAAAAATGTAACAAGAGAATCAATTGATAAAATTTTGGGTTTACAAGAACAAGAAGCTGCAAGTTTTCTAAATCAGTTATTTTCAGTAACTAAAAAATCTGGAATTATTGAATTAAATGATAAAGTTGTTTTATACAGAATTAATGCTTCTAAATTAGGAACTTATGATAAAACGAGAGATGAATCAGTAAAAAGTACACTTATTCAATTAGAAAGTGAAGAATTAATGAATAATCTTGTAAAAAGATTAGAAAATACTTTTGAAATTAAATCATCTATTGAAGTAAAGGAGTAAAAATTGAATAATACTCTTTTAGCAATTGATATTGGTTCATCTACAATAACAGCTGTTATAGCTAAACATGATTTAGAATCAAATATTAATATCCTTGGTACTGGTTTACAAAAGAGTGAGGGTGTTAATAAGGGTATAATTATAAATATTGAAGAGGCTTCTAAAGCTATAAAAGATGCAATTAATATAGCAAAAAGAAGTACAACAGAAGTTATAGAAACTTGTGTTGTTTCTATTTCAGGTAGTTATACTAAAAGTATAAGAAGTTCAGGTTCTGTTAATGTCCCTAATGGATTAATTACAGAAACTGAGATTAATCAAGTAATGCAAATGGCACTTTATAATGCAACTATTGTTCCAGAATATGAAGTTGTACATGTAGTTCCAATTTTCTTTAAAGTTGATGATTCTGTTGATGTTGACAATCCTCTTAACATGAATGGTTCTAGACTTGAAGTTTCTGTATATATTGTAACTGCTAAAAGAACAGCCCTTACAAATATAAAATCAGCTCTTAAAATATCAGGTGTTGATATTACTAGATTTGTATTAGATGGTTATGCTTCTGCTATTTCAATTTTAGATGATCAACAAAAGAAATTTGGAGCAACAGTAATTAATATTGGTTCTTCTACAACTGAATTTGTATCTTATAAAGGGAATTCATTAATTTATAATGGTTTTATTCCTGTTGGCTCTAATCATATTACAAATGATCTATCTGTTATGCTACATACACCTCCAGCAGCTGCTGAGAAAATTAAAACAGAATATGGTTCTCTAACAAAAAATTATTCATCTGGAAATGAATTAGGTGTTAGAAAAGTAAAAATTCCAAGAATTGGAGATGAAGAAACTTATTCTGAAATCGCCTTAGATCATATTCAAACTATTATACATGCGCGAATTGAAGAAATACTAATATTAGTAAAAAATAAGTTAAAAAAAAGTGGTATTTTAGATAATGTTGGTTCAGGTATTGTAATAACAGGTGGGATGAGTAATTTAGAAGGTATAAAAGTTTTAGCAGATAAAATCTTTGATGGTATACCTATTGCTATATCAAATCCAAAGAATATTGAAAATGGATATATGAGTTTTGATGATGCAAAAATGTCAACTATTGTTGGGTTATTAGTGTATTCATTAGGAATTAACAGAAGTTATGAATTAGATTCAAGTAAAAAATTAATGAAACCAGTCAAAAAGCAACAGGCTATTGTTGAAGAAAAGGCAATAAACAACAGTTCAATTAATACTAAATCTGCATCTTTTAATGATAAATCAGATTTAAACTTAAAAGATGACCCAACAATTTTAACACCGTTAAGAAAAGATAAGAAAACGGGTGTTTCGAAATTTTGGAGTAAAATATCGGAGTGGTTTTAATGGATAATTTATTTAAAGTGGATGATATAAAAGTGGATATGCCTAATAAAGTTAAATCAGATAACGTAGCTAAAATTGCAGTAATTGGTGTTGGTGGTGGTGGTTGTAATATGATTAACCACATGATTAAAGAAGGTTCTCATAAAATTGATTTAATCGCAGCTAATACTGATTTACAAGTGCTTCATATTTCAAAAGCACCAAGAAAAATCCAATTAGGGGCAAAGCTTACTAAGGGATTAGGTGCTGGAATGAAACCAGAAATTGGTAGAGATTCTGCAGTTGAATCTTATGAAGAAATCAAATCAGCTCTTCAAGGTGCTGATATTATCTTTATTGCTGCTGGACTTGGAGGTGGTACGGGTACGGGTGCTGCTGCTATTATTGCAAAAGCTGCAAAAGAAATTGGAGCTTTAACAGTTTCTGTTGTTACTAAACCATTTACTTGGGAAGGTAAAAAAAGAGCAGGGCTTGCAAACCTAGGTTTAGAAGAGCTTAAAAAAGTATCAGATTCAATTATAGTTGTACCTAATGATAGATTATTAGAGATTATTGATGAAAATGTTGGTATGAAAGATGCCTTTAAAATTATTGATAATATTTTATTCCAAGCAGTTAATGGAATGTCAGAGGTTATTTTAAATCCTGGTAATTCAGATATTAATACGGATTTTGCTGATGTTAAAACTATTATGCAACATCGTGGTATGGCATTAATGGGAATTGGTAAAGCAAAAGGTGAAAATGCTGCTCAAAAAGCTTTAGAAGATGCTATTGATTCTCCTTTACTTGATAAAGTATCTTTAAATGGTGCAAAAGGTATTTTAATACATTTTAATATTCATCCTCAAGTATCCTTATTTGCAATTAATGATGTAATGGGAACTATAAATGATAGAATGGATTCTAATGCTGAAATAATATTTGGTACAACATCTGATGCAACTTTAGAAACAGATGAAGTTAAAATAACTATTGTAGCAACTGGATTTGAATCTAAAAATGATGAATATGAAGAACCAAGTGAAAATGCTGAAGAAGGTACTCATAATGCTATTTCTACTGATGATCACAATTATTTAGATATTCCACCTTTAATGAGAGATTATATAGTTCAATATCAATTTTAAAGAAAAAGTGAAGAATTAATTTTCTTCATTTTTCTCTATAACAACAATATCAAAAGATGTTTGTTGTACTACTAATGCTTTTGTATCTGGAACTACTGCCAAATTGTTTATATTTTTAATCTTTGTTTTATATGTATGAATTTCTTCTTCTAATAAGCTTATTTTTTTATTTAATTGTAAAATCATATCAACACCAGCTAAATTAACTCCAAGTGTTCTTGTTAATGTTAAAACGTATTTTATATGATCTATATCTTTTTGTGAATAAAGTCTTATTTTTCCATTTGTACGAGAAGGTTTAATCAAACCTTCTCTTTCATATTGCCTTAATGTTTGTGGATGAATATCTAAAATCTCAGATACCGCTGAGATTAAAAATACTGGTTCAATATAACTATTTGTTTCCATTATTCAATCCTTTTAATTTTCCGGAAGTTTCTCTTCTAATATTTTTACTAAGTCTTCATCTAAATCTTCAATTTTAGGCAATATGATATTTGCTTTTAAGTATAAATCACCTTTTACTCCTGCTTTTCTATTTAAAACACCAAGTTCTTTAACTCTAAATTTTTGGTTTTCTTTTGTATTTTTTGGAACTTTTAATGTTATATCTTTATGAATTGTTTTAATCTCTACTTTTCCACCAAATAAAGCTGTTTTTAAAGGTATATCAAAAGTTTTAGTTAATGTATCTTCATCTCTTTCATATTCAGGGCTAGGAGCAACATTAATTTTTAAAATTAAATCACCTCTTTGTCCTTGGTATGATTTTCCTTTTCCTTTTGCTCTGATTTTTTGACCATCTTTAATTCCTTCTGGAATTTTAATATCAAAAGAATCATTATTTATAGAAATATGTTGTTTTCCACCTAGAACTGATACATCAAAAGCAATAGTAATTTGTGCATTTGTATCTAAATCAGGTTCATTAAAACCACTAAATCCACCTTGTTGTGAGAATCCTCCACTAGCAAAGCCACCGCCACCGCCACCAAACATTTGTCTTAGCATTTCATCTAAATCAACATTTTGTCCCTGTCCTTGTGCAAAATCATGGAAATTTTGACCTCCAAACATTGAGTCCCCATGTTGGTCATATTGTAATTTTTTTTCCTTATCACTCAATACTTCATAAGCTGCATTAATTTCTTTGAATTTATCCTCAGCTTTTGGATCTTTATTAACATCTGGGTGAAATTTTCTTGCTAATTTTCTATATGCTTTTTTAATTTCATCTGCAGTTGCATTTTCATTTACTTCTAGTGTTTCATATAAACTTTTTGCCATTGTCTTTCCTATAAAATTATATTATTTTTTTTGTACTAATTATACCCAAAACTTGAGTCTAAGTCAATCAAGGTTTAAAACAATTTTAGCAATTATAGTACTTAATTGATAATTTTAATCAAAAACTTTAGTGTTTAAGCCTTATTTGTTAAGTATTTAGTTAGGATTTTAGCAATTAAAACAAATGGATAATTACAATGTTTGGAAAAGATGAATGGACACAACAAGAGTTATATAGATATTCAAAACAATTACAAAAAGAGAATATTTCTGTACTTTTAGTTGATACTATATTAAAACCATTAGATAGGATTGAAACAATTACCTATAATCCTTTTGAAATGAATTTAATGCCTAAAGGTACTGTTTTTGTATTTTATTGTGACACAGGGAAAACTACAAAAGAGAGATTAGAATTTTATAAAAAGAAATTCCCTGATTATAAATGTATTAGCTTAAGAGGTGGAAGAGGATATTGGCGTCCTAATTACCAACTATTTGAAAAATCGGATAAAAATGACTAAGCAAAAAGAGTATGAATATATAATTATTGGAGCAGGGGTTGCAGGTTGTAGTACAGCATATTTTTTAAGTAAATATTCGAAATCAATTTTACTTATTGATAAAAATGAAAATGTTTCAGCAGGAGCTAGTGGTGCAGCTGGTGCTTTTTTATCTCCATTGTTAGGTAAGCCTAATAAATTTAAAGATTTAATAAGTACTGCTTTAAGATTTTCTACTTCATTTTACAAAGAATTAAATACTGAGTCATTTAAAAATGAGGGTGTATGTAGAATTCCTAAAAATGATGATTATAGAGAAAAATTTGAATCATATAAACCTTTTATGGATTTTGAATACAAAATTTTAGAAGATGGTTATTTTTTTGAAGTTGGTTCTTGGGTAAATCCTTCTGAAATTTGTGATTTATTAACACAAAAAATTAACAAAAAGTTAAATTATAATATTGATTCAATAAAAAGAAAAGATAATATCTGGATTTTAAATGATGAAATAAAAACAAAAAATCTTATACTTTGTACTGGAGCTAACACAAAACTTATAAAAGAAAAATATTTTGATATAAGAGCTGTTTGGGGTCAAAAAATAGATGTTTTAACAAGTACAAATGTAAAATTCAATTATCATAAAGAGTGTTCAGTATCAAAAGCTGTAAAAACACAAAAAGATAATATTTATAAAGTATTTATTGGTGCCACTCATCATAGATTTGATTCAAAAGAGGCTTATACGCAAGATATAATCAATGAGGATTCTTTAAAATTAATTGATTTAGCAAATGATATTATAAAACTAAAAGATGTAAATATTATTGATATAAAACTTGGTGCAAGAGCTTCTAGTACTGATTATTTTCCAATGGTAGGAAGTTTAATTGATTCAAAAAAGAGTTTTGAAAAATTCCCACATTTAATTAATGGAACACATATAAAAGATGATATGTTAGAAAAAATAGAAAATCTTTATGTAATAAATGGAGTTGGAGGAAGAGGTTTTGTTTTATCACCATATCTTGCTAATGAGCTAGTAGAAAACATTATAAATAATAAGAAGATTGCTGAAACAATAACAACATGTCGCTTATTTAAAAGATGGGCTAAAAAACAAAAAAATAAATAATAGAAGTAATAGGAATATAAAAAATGGCAAATGTTTTAAAGATAGTTTTTTTAGGAATAATAGGTTTTGGATTATTAGTATATTTAACAGCACCACAACAGCCAAAAGCTAAAAATGAAATTAATAAGAATACCAAATTAAACACTTCATTATTACCAAGTCACTTTGAAGTTATAGGTGTTGGAGGATATGTTAAGAAAACTGATTTATTTAAGAAGGATGTAGAAAAATATATAATAGTTTTAAATCACGATACTTTGTCATTAGTTGAAACTTTAAAATTAAATAAAAGAAAAGATATAGTCTTAGTTGCAAATATTTCTAAAACTCCATGGTTTATAAAAAAATTAGCTGTAAATGGAAAATTAGAAGAACTAAATCAAGGTTCTAGTATAGCAATGATAAATGATACAAATGGAGAAATGATTAAAGCTTTAAATTTATTTGATGATACTCAAACAAAATATTTTGTGTATAAAGTAAATCTTGATAATAGTATTGTTAAAATTGCTGAGTCAAATGTAAAAGAGGGTGCTTTAGAAAATGGCTTAAGTAAAGAAGAAATAAATAAAGAAATTTCTACTCTACTAAGCTACTTAAAATAAATTATGAATTCATTTTACCTATGGCACAAGAAACAAAGCTTTTAGCAGTAGTTGTTGCCTTTTGAAATCCAGAAAGCTCATCACTAGATAAAGGATAACCTAGGCTTCTTAATTTTAATTTTAGAGCCTCTTTTTTATTATCCTCTAAATCTAAAGTAATCTTTCGTGGATTTACATTTAAATCAACTTCAACATTCCCAAACTCTTCTTTTAACGAAGTGATTAGAGTATTAGCACATCCACCACATTTTACATTTTCTACTTCTAAAGTTTGTTTCATTGTATTTCCTTTGTTTTATTTATTAAAAAATTTACTATCTAAAGTGTTTGTTAGTTCTTTTACAGATGATATTGATTTATCAAATTGTTCTTTTTGAGTATCATTTAAATCTAATTGAATAATTTTTTCTACTCCATTACTTCCTAACATAACCGGAACTCCACCAACAATATTTTCATATCCATATTCACCTTCAAGAAGTACAGCACAAGGATAAATCTTTTTTTGATTATGTAATATTGCTTCAACCATTAAAGAAGTTGAATGAGCAGGTGCATAATAAGCAGAACCTGTTCCTAGTAGTTTAACAATTTGAAGACCACCATTTTTTGTTTTAGTTACAATATCCTCAATATCTTCACTTGATAATAGCTCACTTATAGGAACTCCCGCAACAGATGAATAATTTGGAAGAGGAACCATAGCATCTCCATGACCACCCATAACTGATGCTTGGATTTGTCCTGCACCATATCCTAGTTTATCAAAAATAAAATGACTCATTCTTGCAGAATCTAAAATACCAGCCATTCCAATTACTTTATTTTTTGGAAAATTTGAACATTTTAAAGCTGCATAAACCATTGCATCTAAAGGATTCGAAACTATTATAATAATAGAATTTGGAGCATTATCTTTTATATCATCAATAACATCTTTCATAATTTTAGCATTTATTAGAAGTAAATCATCTCTACTCATACCAGGTTTTCTAGGTATTCCTGCTGTAATTACAATAATGTCAGAATCTTTAAAATCACTTCCATCTTTTGCTGCAGTTACGATAGTATGTGATTTAGCTGCATTAGCAGCTTGTGATATATCTAAAGCCATAGCTTGAACAACATCTTCTCTTATATCTTTTAATACAATTGAAGAACAAATACCTTTTGATGCTAATGCATATGCAAGGGTAGAACCAACGTTACCAACACCTACTATTCCAACTTTTTTTGTAAACAAAACAATACCTTTTGGGTTTAATATCTTTAAATTAAAAAAGGCAAAACCTAAGTCTTGCCTTTTATATCAACATGTTAAGTAACAATTATCCAATAATTGAATTTAACGTTGGTGATGGTCTCATTGCACTAGATAATTTTTCTTCATCTGGTAAATAATATCCACCCATATCAATAGCTTTACCATGACCAGCTACTAATTCAGAAACAATTTTTTCTTCATTAGCACTTAAAGCTTCAGCAATTGGAGTAAATTCTGCTTTTAACTCAGCATCATCATTTTGAGCTGCTAATTCTTGTGCCCAATACATAGCTAAATAGAAGTGTGAACCTCTATTATCAATTGAACCTAATTTTCTAGCTGGTGATTTATCATTGATTAAGAAAGTACCAGTTGCTTTATCTAAAGTATCAGCTAAAACTTTTGCTTTTGCATTAGCTTGAGTATTTGATAAATGTTCAAATGAAGCAGCTAAAGCCATAAATTCACCTAAAGAATCCCATCTTAAGTAATCTTCTTGTGCGAATTGTTGAACGTGTTTTGGAGCAGATCCACCAGCACCTGTTTCAAATAATCCACCACCTTGCATTAATGGCACGATTGATAACATTTTTGCAGATGTTCCTAATTCTAAAATTGGGAAAAGGTCAGTATTATAATCTCTTAAAATATTTCCAGTTACAGAAATAGTATCAAGTCCAGCTCTCATTCTATCTAAAGATTTTTTAGTTGCATCAACAGGAGTCATAATAGAAATATCTAATCCTTCTGTATCATGTGTTGGTAAATATTTATTTACTTTTGCAATCATTTGTGCATCATGCGCTCTTTGTGGGTCTAACCAGAAGATAGCAGGAGTATTAGATAATCTAGCTCTTGAAACTGCTAATTTAATCCAATCTTGAATAGGTGCGTCTTTTGCTTGACACATTCTGAAAATATCACCATCTTCTACATCAAAAGTAAATACAGCATTATCATCTTTATCAATAACTTTGATTTGACCATCAGCTTTAGCTTGGAAAGTTTTATCATGTGAACCATATTCTTCAGCTTTTTGAGCCATTAATCCAACATTTGGAACAGTTCCCATAGTTTTAACGTCTAATGCTCCATTTTCTTTACAATCATCGATTACTGTTTTGAAACTAGCTGCATAAGCTCTATCAGGGATCATTGCAATTGTATCTTCTTCTTTATCTTGTGCATTCCACATTTTACCGCCACCTTTAATCATAGAAGGCATAGATGCATCAATAATAACATCAGAAGGTACATGTAAGTTAGTAATTCCTTTAGCAGAATTTACCATTGCAAGTCTTGGTTGTTTAGCATAAACAGCTGCAATATCAGCTTCTATTTCAGCTTTTTTGTCAGCATCAACTTGATCTAATTTAGAGTATAAATCACCTAAACCATTATTGAAATTAACACCTAATTCATCAAATAAAGCTGAATGTTTAGCTATTAAATCTTTGAAATAAACTTTTACTGCAAAACCAAACATAATTGGATCTGAGTTTTTCATCATTGTTGCTTTTAAGTGTAAAGATAATAATACATCTTCTTCTCTTGCTCTTTCAATTGTTTCTGCATAGAATTTTTTTAATGCATTTGCACTCATTACTGTAGCATCAATAATTTCTCCAGCTAATACTTTAGTTGAAGCTTTTAATACAGTTTCTTTTCCATTTTTATCAAAGAAAGAAATTTTTAAATCATTTTCATCATCAAAAGTTTTAGATACTTCAGAACCATAAAAATCACCTTCGCTCATACAAGCAACGTCAGTTTTAGAATCTTTTTCCCATTTACCCATTTTATGAGGGTTAGCTTTTGCGTAATTTTTTACTGCACTTGGAGCTCTTCTATCTGAATTTCCTTCTCTTAATACAGGATTAACAGCTGAACCAGTAATTTTTGAATATCTAGCAGTAATTTCTTCACTAGCATCAAAATTTGGAATATCGTAACCTTTTGATTGTAATTCAGCAATTGCTGCTTTTAATTGAGGAACAGAAGCTGAAACATTTGGTAATTTTACGATGTTAGCATCTGGATCTTGAGTTAATGCTCCAAGTTCAGCTAAATCATCACTGATCTTTTGATCATCTTTTAAGTTTTCAGGGAAGGCAGCTAAAATTCTTCCTGCTAATGAAATATCTTTTGTAACCATTTCAATACCTGAGCTTTTTGTAAAAGCTTTAATAATTGGTAAAAAAGAGTATGTTGCTAAAGCTGGCGCTTCATCAACTTTTGTGTAAATAATCTTTGACATATTTGTTCCTAAATTTGAATTTTTATACTGAAGCTATAATAGCAACATTTCAATTTAGGACTATTTAAAGTATGGGGTAATTTTATTGCAAAAAAACGTGTGTTTCAAATTTGCACAATAATTTAGTTTACATTATCCCAAAGTGACTTAATAGAAGTTGCTTTTTGTTCTTTTATATCTGTTTTCATAATAGCTTTAGCCTCTTTATCGATTTTTGTTTCTTTAATTTTCACTTTTGTATAAGTCTTTTTAACGCCTATATTTGCTTTAATATTTCTAACATGTTTTTTATAAGAAGTAGAAAACTTATGTAAACCTGTTTTATTATTTTTTACAAAATAATAATAATTACTTTTTACAGGAAATATTGCAGCTTTTATTGCATTTAAACTAACAGCACATACAGGATTTTTTGGCAAACCTTTATATTTATATGTATTATATGAAGAAGTATCTTCTTTAATTCTTTGAGCACTTACTTTAACATGAGAATATTCAGCATAATTTAAAGTTCCATCCATTTGCAATTTCATTCCTTTTGTTAATCTATTATGAATAACACTTGAAACAATTGGCATTTCTTCAACACTTGCAGCTTCTTTTTGAATTACAGAAGCTAAGCTTAAGTAGTGATACCATTTCTTTTTATCATAAAAACCAAATATCTTTTTTGAAAATTCTTCATATTTTTTATTACTTTGTGATAATAAATAAAATATTAAATGATCTTCATTCATTCCATATGGTAAAGAATAAGTATCTGCTAATATATTTCCATCTAATTTATATGCATGTTTTTTATATATTTTTTGAAGTTTATCTTCTGATAAATTTAAATCTTTTGCTAGTTGCTTAATAAATATATATGATGTTTCTCCTGGAATTAAAGTAATATTTTTTAATGCAGCTTTTGATGTAGTAAGTTTATATAAAAAATCCATTTTTGTAAGTCTATTTTCATTTACATCTATCCAACCACTTTGGATAAAACCCATTGATCTTAATATAATTTTATCAATAATATTTAATTCAAAGCCCGTATTATTTAGGTAAGATACTGTATTATTAGTACCTCCTTTTGGGATAAACAATACTTTTGTTGAACTCATTGGAATAGTTACATAAAATAAAATTATAATACAAGCTACAAGGAATAACTCGATAATGTTAAAGGCAATTAAACTTCTATTTTTTTCTTTTTTATTTATTATAATATTGATATCTTCGGTATTGTTTTCTGGCATAAAAATAAACTCTTTGTCTTTTGGAAATGTTTTAGTCTCGCAATTTTATATAAAATTAGATAAAAAGCTCATTGTAGACATTGAGAATATCAAAATAAAATCTAAAAAATCTCAAGTTTCTAACTCTTATGAAGATTTAAAGAAAAATATTGAATTATTCCCACAAATCTTAAAAATCTTTAAAAAAATTGATATACGAAGATTAATAATTGATGGTAATGAATTTACAATTGCATTAAATGATGAAACTTTATATTTAGATAATAAATTTATTAATATTTCATCAAAATTAGATTTTCGTTCGAAGGAAGTAATTTTTAATATTTATTCTTTGTATTTAAAAGATGTAGATTTAATGCTTATTGGTAAAGCTAAAGTTGATTATTTTGAGGAGAAACTAGATTTATTTGGTAAATATTATTATGATGATTTATCAGGTGATATTACTTTAGATATGAATAGAAAACAAGCTAACTTTTATTTAAATAGTGAAGAGTTTAAAAGTCTAAAGTTTTTAAAAAAATTCTTTAGATTATCGCCTATTGCAGAAGAGTGGATGTATAATAATGTAAAAGGAAAATTACAATTAAAAGAATTTTATGGAAGTTTTGATTTAGAAAAAAATAAAATTATAGAGAAATCATTATATGCAAAGGCAGTAATAAATGATGCAAAAATTAGATTTCATAAAGAAATTGATGAAATTTCTACAAAACAAATTGATGTAGCTTTTCAAGATGATAAATTAACATTAGATTTAATTGAACCAGTGTACAAAGAAATAAAAATGGATGGTAGTTGGGTTCATATAAATAATCTTACAAGCAAAAAAAAAGGTGAAGTTGTAGTAAATATTAAAGCTTCAAAAGCTAAATTAGATAAAAGAATATTAAGAATATTAAAAGCTTATAATATTAACTTACCACTTGTTCAAAAAAGTGGTTTTATAGATGCATCAGTGAATTTAGAAATTCCATATTTATCAAGTAAAAAGATGAATACAAAAGGGAAGTTTATTATTGGAAAATCAAATATTTCATTAAATAATTTTGAATTTAATACTAATCAAGCTACAGTTCTTTTAGATAATAATAAAGTGAAAATTGTTAATGCAGATATAAAACATAAAAATATGATAGCTGCAAATTTAAATTTTGTTATTGATACTAAAACATCAAGTGCTACTGGAAATGCTTTAATTAAATCTTTTTTGATTGAGGATGAAGAAAATAAAATCATTGATATTAAAAATATAAAAACACCATTAACTTTTTCCTATAAAGATGATGTAAATATAAAACTAGATGCATTAAATACAAATATAAAGATTGCAGATTATATTTATGTTGATATTGATAAGCTATCATCTATTTATGAATATTCTAAATTATTACAAGATATTAATATAAAAAATGGAGATATATCTTTAAAAATAAAAGATGAAAATGATATATCATTTACATCTTTTATTTCAAATTTAGATTTTCCTTTGGAACGAAACAATAAAAAAATTGACTCTTTAGATATAGAAGGTTCGATAAATAAAGATTATATAAAAATTAATACTCTTGATGAAAAGATAAAAATTGAGATAAAAAATAAAGATATTTATTTATCATTAAAAGATACTGATATTGTTATTGATACAAAAAGTTCTAGTCATAAGGAATTACCAATATTAAATATTGATGTAAAAAATACAAAATTAAAATTAGATGATGAAATATATACTTTAGAAAATGCAGAAGCTAAAATAAATCCATCTTCTATAAGTTTTAATGCAAGAGTAAAAGATTTGGATATACCTTTACAACAATTAGGAAAAGCGGTAAATAAACTTGATATAAAAGGTACATATAGTAAAGATAATACGATAATAGAAACTTTAGATAAAAAAATAATGTTAAAATTTTCTGCTAATAATAAATTAGATATTGATATAAATGATTATGATGTTTTAGTTAATACAAATAATGAAGAAGAGAGTAAAATTGAAGATTTAAATATTGAAGGTAAAAATTCAAGCATTATTATAAATGAAAAATATAAGTTTTTAGCTGATAAGTTTTCTTTAAGATTGCGTGATCATAGTAAATACTTTCATTTAAATTATAAAAAAACAGATTTTACTTTTAAAGAATCAAAAGATAAAAAAATAGATATTTTTGCAAATGATATAAATGACACATTTATAAATACAATTTTCAATAAAAAAGTTTTAAAAGGTGATAATATATTATTTTTAGCTAGTGGAACAGCAGATGCATTAAGTGGGAAAATGATTTTAAAAAATGTAAAGATTGAAGATTTAGCAATTATAAATAATTTACTTTTATTTATAAATACATCTCCTGCTTTAATTAATCCACTTCTTGCTATTCCTTCTGTTGTTGGTATGGCGACAAATGGTGGTTTTAACTTAACTGGTTATAGAGTAGTTGATGGATTAATGGAGTTCGAATATTATAAAGATAAAAAGCTTTTAGATATTAAAAAATTAGTTACAGTTGGAAATGGGATAGATTTTGATGGAAAAGGACAGATAGATATAAATACAGGAACTTTAAAATCAGAAATAAATTTAATCTTTTTTAAAAATTATTCAAAAGTTGTTGGAGCAATTCCAATTATAAATTATGTTTTATTAGGAAAAGATAAGAGAGTTGAAACTAAAGTTAATATTTTTGGTCCTTTAAATAACCCTAAAATATCTACAAATCTAACAAAAGATGCTTTTTCAGTTCCTGTTAATATTGCAAAAAGAGTTCTAAATTCCCCTTCTGAATTTGTAGATTTCTTAAAAGATTTGAAGAAAGAACCATTAAAAAAAGATAAACTTAAAGAATAAACCTAAAGTCTAGGTTTATTCATTTCTTAAAACATCGATAACATCAATTTTTGTAGCTTTTGAAGCGGGGTAATATGATGATACTAAAACAATAATAATTGCGCCAATTACAATGGATATAAAATCACTAAGTGCTAAGTCAAGTGGAAGTTTAGAAGTCCCATAAACATCTGCAGGTAAAGATACAATATCAAAAGTATCTAAAATCCAATAACCAAAGAATCCTAATGCAATACCTGTTAATATTCCAGAAAAACCGATAATTGTACCAACTCTTAAAAAGATTGATTTAATCTCTTTATTTGATGCACCCATAGATAAGAGTAGTGCAATCTCTTTTCTTCTACTCATTACAGTCATAAGAAGCGATGATATGATGTTCAGCGAAGCAACTAAGATAATTAACATCAAAACTATAAATAGGGCAGTTTTCTCCATTTTCATAGCTGCAAAGAAGTTTCCATTTTGTTGCCACCAACCTAAAACTCCAGCACCTGTATCTTTTAAATCTTCTCTTAATTTTTTAATATCATCAAATGCATTATCTGAATAAATATGTATCCCATCATAAGTATCCTTTGGTTTTTTTAGCAATGTTTGCAAGGCTTCAATTGACGTATACATATAAGCTTGATCATAAGCATTTAAACCAGATTTAAATGAATTTTGGAATGTAAATCTCTTCATTTTAGGAATCATTGAAAAGCCTGTAGGATTTAAAGAAGTAAAATAAAGAGTTGTTTTAACTCCAGGATTTAAAAATAATTTCGATGAGATACCCGCACCTGTAATAATATCGTATTTACTAAGTTTTAAATTTCCAAGAGCTTTTTTATATATATCATTTATAGAGGCTTCTTTGTTTGGAATTACTCCAAATATCATACCACCATTCATATCTTCACCACTTTGTGCAATAACTTGTGAAGAAATATAAGGAGAAAATTTTAAGTTAGGATATTTTATTTGAAGTTCATCTAATAGTGATTTATCTATTGCATTATTAAATTTCGAATAAATTGTTAAAGGATAATTCATAGTAAAAAGTTTTTTCTCAAACTCTTTTGCAGTACCATTCATAATAGCCATTGATAGTATTAAAACCATAACACCAATTGCTACACCTACAAATGCTAAAATAGCACTTATAGATATAAATGGATTTTTTTTATCAAATCGTAAATATTTTTTTACAATAAAATTAACTAATTGCTTATTCAAATTAGTTTCCTGCTGCTAAACCTCTTTTAGGTCCACTTTTCCCACAACATTGTTTATATTTTTTCCCAGAACCACATGGACATATATCATTTCTAGCAATTTTTTTATCACTAGCCATTACTTCTTTTTGATCAATATTTGTAACAATATTTTCAGTTGATTCTTCCATTTGTTCTTCCATTTGTTCTTTCATCTTTTCTAATGCTTCTTGTTCTTTTTGTGCATCATCTTGACTTTGAAGTTGAATTGTAAATAAAACTTTGATAATTTCATGTTTAATATTGTTAATTAAATCAATAAACATATTATATGATTCTTTTTTATACTCAACTAGTGGATCTTTTTGGTTATAACCTCGTAGACCTATACCTGTTTTTAATGAATCCATAGAGTATAAATGTTCTCTCCATGCATTATCTAAAATTTGTAAGTATAATATTCTTTCAATTTCACTTTTTTGTTCAGGTGCAGCCATTTCCATTTTTTTAGTATAAACATTTGTAATTATATTATTAAGTTTTTCTTCTAACTCGTCATAAGAATCAGATTTAATATCTTCTAACGTTATAATTAAATGAAGTTCTTCTTTAAATTTAGTAATTATATAATCATAATTATAATCTTCTGTTGCCATACCATCAATAATTTCTGCATTTGAAAGTGTAGTTTGAACATACTCTAATCTATTTTCTGTTAGTTTACTATGAATATCATAGTCAGGTTTTAATAAATCATTTCTAAATTTATAAATAACCTTTCTTTGTTCATTTGCCACATCATCATATTCAAGTAAATGTTTTCTTGATTCAAAGTGCATTTGCTCAACTTTTTTCTGTGCATTTTCAACTGCACGTGTAACCATTTTTGATTCAATATGTTCACCATCTTCAATACCAAGTCTTTCCATGATACCTTTGATTTTATCTGAACCAAAAATTCTCAATAAATTGTCTTCTAACGATAAATAAAATTGAGATTCACCTTCATCACCTTGACGTCCAGCACGACCTCTTAATTGATTATCAATTCTTCTTGATTCATGTCTTTCAGTTCCTAAAATTACTAAACCACCAAGGTCAAGAATTTCCTGTGTTAATTTAATATCAACTCCACGACCAGCCATATTTGTAGCAATTGTAACTGCGCCTTTTTGACCAGCATCTTCAATAATTTTTCCCTCTTTTTCATGTTGTTTTGCATTTAAAACTGTATGAGGTATTTTTTTATCTTTTAATATTTTGTGTAAGGCTTCAGATTTTTCAATTGAAGCAGTACCTACAAGAACTGGTTGACCTTTTTCATTTAATTCTTTAATCCTATTACAAACAGCTTCAAATTTTTCAGCTTCACTTTTATAAATTAAATCATTTTTATCAAGTCTAGTAACAGGTACATTTGTAGGAATTGATACAACATCTAGGTTATATATTTCTGCAAACTCTGTAGCTTCAGTTTGAGCAGTTCCTGTCATACCAGCTAGTTTATCGTACATTCTAAAATAATTTTGGAATGTAATATCTGCTAGAGTCTGTGATTCATCTTGAATAGAAACACCTTCTTTTGCTTCTAGGGCTTGGTGTAAACCTTCAGAGAATCTTCTTCCTTCACTTAATCTTCCTGTGAATTCATCTACAATAACTACTTCATTATCATTTACAACATAATCTACATCTTTTTCAAAAATATAGTTAGCTTTTAATGCTTGATCAAGATTGTGAGATAAAGATGCATTTTCTAATGAGTAAAGATTATCAACTTCAAATAATTTTTCTGCATTACTAATCCCATCTTCTGTTAAGATTACTGATTTATTTTTTTCATCAACAATAAAATCTCCAGTCGTAATTGGTTTTTCATCTGCTCTTTTAGGTTCTGTTAAAGTACCTTTTTCTAACTTCATTGCAATTTGTTGAGCTTGTTGATAATTTGAATTTTTTTGATTTGTTGGTCCACTAATAATAAGAGGAGTTCTAGCTTCATCAATTAAAATTGAATCTACTTCATCAACAATTACAAAAGAGTGTTCTCTTTGAACTTTTTCTTCGATATCATAATTCATATTGTCTCTTAAGAAGTCAAATCCAAATTCATTATTTGTTCCATAAGTAATATCAGAAGCATATTGTTCTTTTCTTAAATCATCATCTTTAATATTTCCAACAATAGCACCAACGCTAAAACCTAAGAAGTTATATAAAGGTTCTAATTCAGCTGCATCTCTTGAAGCTAGATAATCATTTACTGTTACAACGTGAACACCTTTTCCTGTCAATGCATTTAGAGATACTGCTAATGAACCTACAAGTGTTTTACCTTCACCTGTTTTCATTTCTGCAATTCTTCCATCATGAAGAACCATAGCACCGACTAATTGAACATCATACGGTCTCATATTTAAAACTCTTTTACTAGCTTCTCTAGTAATAGCAAAAGAATCATTTAATACGTCATTTAAAGATTTTTCTTCATTTTGTACTTGTTTTTTTAATTCATTAAAACTATTTTGTAATTCATCATCACTCATTGACTCATATTTGCTTTCAAGTGCATTTATAGCTAGAGCTCTTTTCCTATATCTTTTTACTTCTTTATCATTTCTAGTACCAAAAATTTTTGAAAAAACATTTAACATAAAATTAATTCCTTTTTGTTATAATCGTTACGATTATATAGAAAAAAAGGTTAAAATATGTTTTATAAAATGATATTTACAATTATAGTTTTTTTTATTACAACGAATGCAAGTGCTGATATTAAAAATCTAAAGAGTTTTGAGGCTGATTTCACACAAAGTATTACGTCTATAAACAATAAAGTTATTGAATACAAAGGCAAAGTCTTTATTAAAAATACAGGAAAAATTTTATGGAAATATAAAACTCCAATTGAAAAAAATGTATATATTACAAATGATTTTGCAATTATTGACGAACCAGAATTAGAACAAGCTATTTATACGCAACTTCAAAGTGAAATAAATATAATAAAATTATTACAAACATCAAAAAAAATAAATGAGAATAATTTTATAGCAAATATTGATGCTGTAGATTATTTAATAGAAACTTCAAAAAGTACTGATAAAATTGAACAGATTAAATATAAAGATAAACTAGATAATAAAGTAGAAATTAAATTTAACAATCAAATAATTAATAAAGTAATAGAAGATGATATTTTCAAATTTACAGCTCCTTCATATTATGATATTATAAGAAAGTAAAAATTTAGTAAATTTAGATATAATACGTGCAAGGTAAGCTAGACGATAGCTTGAACTTAAAAGTTTAAGAGGAAAGTCCGGGCTGCAGTGAAGTATGGTTCCATTTAAAAAATGGCTAGGGTAACCTAAGGGATAGTGCAACAGAGAATAGACAGCCAATTTTTTGGTGATGGTGAAACGGTGGGGTAAGAGCCTACCAGACTTTTGAGTAATCTTAAGTGCTTTGTAAACCCAACTTGCAGCAAGAAGACCTGGTAAAAACTTCACATTTTTGGTCTTTGCTTGACTACTAAAGTAATTTAAGTAGCTAGATAAATTATTGTCTTAAAAACAAAACTCGGCTTATTAGCTTACCTTCTTATTTTATAACTACTTACAATTAAACTACAATTATTATTAGCTTTATCAAGCAAAATATATAAAGATTTAACCTTTAAATATGTATATTATTAAAAAATACACTTATCACTCCAAATTAAAGGAATTTAAATGGAAAACTATTTTGATAAAGAGTTTGAACTACGATATTTTGAAATGGATAAATCAGGAAAAGCCTCACCCATAACTATGATGACATTACTTCAAGAGACAGCTGCTGATCACTGTTATTATGCTGGACATAGTTTATTTTCTCTTATGTCAGAAAATCTTGGATGGGTATTACTCTCTGGAATGATGAAAATGAATAGATATCCGAAGTATAAAGAGAAAATTATTATTCGAACATGGCTCTCCAAATACAAATCAATTCGAGGAACTAGAGAAAATATTATTTATGATGAAGACTATAATATTATAGGAAAAGCAAAAGGTTTATGGCTCTTTTTTGATATAGAAAAAAGAAAACCTACTAAAATTCCAAATTATTTTAAAGAAAATTGGTTATCTTGGGAAGAAACATCTTTAGATCATGATATATCAAGTAAAATAGATGTCATCAAGTCTGCTCAATATCTAAAAAAGTTTAATGTAAATATATATGATACTGATACTAATAAACATGTAAACAATATTAGTTATCTTTATTGGCTATTAGAATCAATTCCTCAAGAAATCATAGATAACTATTATTTACATTCTATTGATGGACGTTTTCTATCAGAGGCACAGTATGGGGATAGTATTGTATCATTTACAAATAAATGTGATTATGAAAACTCTTTTATTCATAATATTTATATAGAGGGAAATAATAAGCCTTGTGCTACAGCAAAAACAATATGGAAACCAATAAAAGAATAAAAATATGAAGAATGCCTATTTCAAACCAAATAGTATAAAAATGATAAATTTGATGTTATTATCGATGCTAATTCATTTATTACTAATAGTTTTAGTATTTCTATAACTCTTTTGAAAGTATTTGTTTTATTAACTTCTTTCATAAATGCCTGATTTATAGTAGATATTAAATTTAAAAATTTAGTGATTGTTCAATTAAAGAATTGAGAGAGGGAGAGATACTATTTAAAAGCAAAAAAAAGAGTAGTAAATAAATACTACCCTAATTTTAAAGTGGAGATTACAGACCTGTAACGTTTTCCGCTTGAGGACCTTTTTCACCTTGTGCAACTTCAAAAGTTACTTTTTGGTTGTCGTTTAAAGAAACTCTATCGTAACCATTACTGTTTATTTGTCTATAATGTACAAATAAATCTTTTCCACCGTCTTCAGGTTCAATAAAACCAAAACCTTTTTCACTGTTAAACCATTTTACTGTTCCGTTTACTAATGTTGCCATTTTCTTTCCTTTGTTATGTTAAATATATATTATCAAAATCATAAGTCTAAAATCAGTATACATAAATAACTCTAACAAATTCCAGTCAAATTCATGACAAAAATTGCAAAAAATATAAATTTAAAGATATAAAAATTAAGATTAAAAAATTGGAGGAGCTAGTCGGACTCGAACCAACGCATACCGGATTTGCAATCCGGGGCATTACCAGCTTTGCTATAGCTCCAATGTTTAGGAAAATCATTAACAATGATACAAGTTAGATGATTTTTTGTAAGAATATAAAAGTGGCAGAGAGCAAGGGATTCGAACCCTCGGAGGCGTGAACCTCGCCGGTTTTCAAAACCGGTACATTCGACCAACTCTGTCAACTCTCTACTTTTATAAATTAGTGGTGCGAATGGTCGGAATTGAACCGACACTCCGAAACCGGAATTGGATTTTAAGTCCAACGCGTCTACCTATTCCGCCACACTCGCACTATTGGTAGAATTTAAAAAACATTGTTTCTTAAATTGGAGTAGCATTATAATAAAATTAACTTTAAAATTTATTTAAACAAATGACAAATTTCAATAAATTTTGAAAAAAGTATAATATTTATTGAAAATAGGCTATAATATCTTTATATAAGTAGACAAATATATATAAGAAACTATGTTTTAAACTATCAATGATTTTAAATCAATAACAATAACAATTTATAAGGGACAATATGTCATTTTCAAACTTAGGATTAAACGATTCTATTTTAAAAGCAGTTAAAGAGCAGGGTTATACAACTCCAACTCCAATTCAAAAACAATCAATTCCGATTATTTTAACAAAAAAAGATGTTTTAGCAGGTGCTCAAACAGGTACTGGTAAAACAGCAGGATTTACACTTCCATTATTACAAAGAATGACGGAAAAACAAGTAAAAGGGAAACCTTATGTAAGAGCGTTAATTTTAACTCCAACAAGAGAATTAGCTGCGCAAGTTGGTGAAAGTGTTGCTATGTATGGTAAATATCTTCCTTACAAATCAGCAGTTATTTTTGGTGGAGTTGGAATCAATCCACAAAAAGCAGCAATTAGAAAAGGTTTAGATATTTTAGTTGCAACTCCTGGAAGATTATTAGACTTAGTTAATCAAAATTGTTTAGACTTAAGTAGAGTGGAATTTTTTGTATTAGATGAAGCAGATAGAATGCTTGATATGGGATTTATCCATGATATTAAAAAAGTTTTAGCTTTATTACCAAAGCATAGACAAAATCTTCTTTTTTCAGCTACTTTTTCAGATGATATTAAAAAACTAGCAGATAATTTATTAAATAAACCAACTTTAATTGAAGTAGCAAGAAGAAATACATCTTCAGAGATTGTTTCTCAAGTTATTCATTCAGTTGATAAGGCAAGAAAAAGAGAACTTTTATCAACTCTTATTAAAAAAGGTAAATGGAAACAAGTTTTAGTATTTACTAGAACAAAACACGGTGCAAATAGATTAGCTGAACAATTAGGAAAAGATGGAATTTCTGCAGCTGCTATTCATGGTGGGAAAAGTCAAGGTGCAAGAACAAGAGCTTTAGCAAATTTTAAATCTTCTGAAATCAGAGTTTTAGTAGCAACTGATATAGCTGCACGTGGAATTGATATTGATCATTTACCTCATGTTGTAAATTATGAGTTACCAAATATTGCAGAAGATTATGTACATAGAATAGGTAGAACAGGGCGAGCTGGAAATGAAGGTGAAGCTATTTCACTTGTTTGTATTGATGAGTTAGATTTATTAAAAGATATTGAAAAGTTAATTAAAAAGACAATCAATAATGTACCAATTGAAGGTTTTGAAGTTGATTCTAGAATCAAAGCAGAACCAATTCAAAAGAAAAGAACACCAAGAAATAACAATAATAGAAGTAACAGTAGAAATAAACAAGAAACTAAGAAAAATAATCCAAGACGAAATCCAAGAGCAAATACGAGAAAACAGAGTTAAAAAATGATTTATAGTTTAGAAAACAATGAAATAAAAATAAAGATAGATAGTTTTGGTGCTGAATTGAAAAGTTTAATATCACTTGATGAAAATATCGAATATTTATGGCAAGGTGATCCAAAATTTTGGAATAGATCTTCGCCTGTTTTATTTCCTATTGTTGGAAAACTATTGGATAATAATTATGATTATGAAAACAAAGAATATTCTATGTCACAACATGGTTTTGCAAGAGATAAAGAGTTTTTATTAGTTAAACAAAATAAAACTATGTTAAAGTTTTTACTAAAAGATGATGAAGATAGTTTGAAAATTTATCCATTTGTTTTTGAATTATATATTACTTATGAAATCAAAGATAGAAGTTTAAAAGTTTCATACGAAGTTATAAATAAATCAAATGATAAAATGTATTTTTCAATTGGAGCTCATCCTGCTTTTAATTGGCCTTTAGAAAAGAATCAAGAAAAGCAAGAAGATTATTATTTTGAATTTGAAGATTTTGAAAAAGATAGTTTAAATAGATTTCCATTACAAGAGAATGGAATTTCAAATAATCTTGAAAGTGTTAACTTAGAAGATAAAAAACTAGCAATTTCTAAAGATATTTTTAGAAATGATGCATTAATTTTCAAAAATGACAATATAAATATTATTGTATTAAAAAATAGTATTAATAAACGATTTATCGAAATGAAATTTGAAGCTTCTTCTTATTTAGGTCTTTGGTCAAAACCAAGTGGTGCGCCTTTTGTTTGTATTGAACCTTGGTGTGGTATTGCTGATTTTATTGATTCAAATAAAAAATTAGAAGATAAAGTGGGAATAAATATATTAGAAAAAAATGATACTTTTTCTAGTTCTTATTTTATTAAGATTTAAAAATTTTATAGGGTAAAGAAGATAATTTTAATTATCTTCTTCTTTTGTTTCTACTTCTTCACTATTTTCTGTACTCTCTACTGTGTCAGTAGTTTCAACTTTAGGCTCTCTTTTACCTGCAACACTTAATAGTTCCATATAAATAGTTTCACAGTTTTCACTAGCTGCTTCATCAATTAATTTTGTAATATCATTAAAATCTATATCTACAGGTTCATTTGTATCTTTAGCAAATTTACAATTAAATCTCCAAAAATCAACGCCTTCTGGTTTTGGCTTGTTTTTTTCTCTTTTTATATATTTTCTAATTTCATGTTTGATAGATTCTACTTGTCTATCTGGGTTTTTGTTTTCAACTTTTAATTTGAATGTTTTTTTCATTATTTTCCTTTGAGTGAATTATATCTGAACATTATTCGATATTACATTTTCCAAATTTGCATTTAAGAAATCTATATAACATATAGATAAAATATATTAATACTGCTATTTCAAATATTTGATAAATTATTTCCATTTGGATTCTTAGTGTTCTTCTGATTCTAGATTTTCAGTAATATAGTTATATATTCTTTGATATTCACTATCTTCAGTTTTATCTTCTTCAATTACTGCTAATACATTTTGTAATTCTACTAAAAATGATTCCATTTCTTTTATTGCTAATGTATCATCTTTTGTTTGTTTATTTTGCTCTAGAAGTTCGTGTAACTCTTCAAGATATGCTTCGACTTCTGGTATCATTCCATCTGTTATTAGATCTTTTAGTTTGTCTTTTATTTCTGACATATATTTTCCTTAAATTAAAGTCTAATTATATAATGAAAAATATTGATTTAGCTTAGACATAGAGTAAGTTTTAATAAATATTTGATTTATAAAAGAATAGATAAAGAAATAAAAGTATTAAAAAACTAAAGTTCGCGTTTTAATTTTTTAATAAAACTTTTATTTTCTTTGTTATTATATACTAAATAAGTTTAGTTTTACTAGTTATGACACCATCATTATCTGCATAGATATAATCACCTTGATTAAAAGTGATTCCTTCAAAAGTTATTTCATGTCCTCTTGTTGAAGAATTTTTCTCAAAATTTCTTAGAGGACAAGTTCCAATTGCAAATAATCCTATATTAATATTTTGAGTTTCATCTGTATCTCTTACATATCCATTTACTATTATTGCTTGCCAATTATTCTTAGCAGCAAAGGCCATTAACCTATCTCCTACAACTCCAAAGAATTCTTGAGCATTATCCACAACAACTATTTTCCCCTCACCATCTTCATCTCTTAGCATTTCTAATAAACGCCAGTTGCTTTTATCTAATTTTATAGTTTCGATTTGTCCATAAAATCTTTTTAAAGCACCATAATTTTTAAATTTTGATGGTAATACTTTTATATCTTTATCTTGATTATCATCACATAAATCTGCTGTATGTATATTTTTCATTTTTCTCCCTTTCTTAAATTATAAATTTAAGATAGTAATAATAGTATAAATAAATGTAAAAAAAGTGTAAATATTAAATTAATATTAAATAAATAAATTAATATTTATAAATAAGTAAATAAATATAATAATTAAAACTAAATAAATACTAAAGTAGTATATAATTTCACAAAAAATAAAGATTAATATATGAAAAAATTCACAGATGAATCGATGTTTGAAATTATTGATTATTTAGAAAAGTTTTTACAAAACAATCAAATAGTTAGTTTTGAAGTATTAAATCCTGATATTGGTATTGATAACTATTCAGGAAAGAAAATCCAATTGGAAGAAGAATATATCTATCACTCTTATAAGTCTTGGACTGATTTAGCAGAATTAATGTTTTGTAAAATGTATACGCCAACTATAATTACAAAAAATACTATTTGTTTAAAGTTTAAAAAATTAGATATAAGTAATTCTTTTCATAAAGCTTTAAATGATGAAAAAAATGAAAAATATGGTGTTGAATCAGATTTCTCTAAAATAAATAAAAATGAAGAGCCAGCTTTTCTTTTTCCATATCAAAAAGCACTTATTCATACTAAAGTTTACGAAAAAAAACAAATTTTGAATTTGGGAGTAAATAGAGCAGATGAATTTGAAATTATAAAAAATATTGTTTATCCAGAAGTATTTGAAAAGATAAAATTTATTGGTATTGATTATTCAAAAAGTGCAATTGAAGAAGCTACAAAAAGGTTCCCAAGTGAAAATTTTGAATTTTATTCTTATGATATAAATAAACTAGATGAATTAAATTTAGCTAAATCAGATTTAATTATTTCAATAGGTACTTTACAATCAAGTAATATAGATTTCAAATTAGTATTTATGTCTTTAATTCAGAATTATTTAGAAGTAGGTGGAAGTATTATTCTAGGTTTTCCAAATTGTAGATGGATTGAATCTGATATGATATATGGAGCTAAAAATCCTACTTATTCTTATCCTGAACAGTCACTATTATATAAAGATGTATATTTTTGTAAAAAATATTTACAACAAAAAAAGTTTAAAGTTACGCTTACAGGTAAAAATTATCTATTTTTAACTGCAACATCTATTAAAAAACATTAAAATAACTTTTTTAATTTTATTATGATACAATATTCGTATAAAAAAATAAGGAGTATATTATGCCATGTCGACATATAGAAGTTAAAACATTTAAGCTAGCACATTCAACAAATGATACTGTTAAAATACAACATGTTGAAAAACCTTATGGAGAGTATAGTAGTCCTGTGATTAGTATTGCAATTTATTCAGAAGGTAAAACTAAAACGTCAGAAGTAGAAATTCCATATGAAAATCTTGAGGAGTTTTTAAAAGCATTACATGAGTCAGTTGATCTTTGTGATTCAATTCCAAGAAACAATATTCATGACGAGTTAAACGCTTCCATTGGTGGTGGAGCATAAAAGATGAGTACACTCATCTTTTATAAGCTTTACTTATATTTAAATAAATCTCTACTAAAATAATCTAAAAATCTAATCTAAATAACAATATTTTCTGATATAATTTTTCAAAAATTTAATAGGAATTATCTTGAAAACAACATCAGTCTTTGTATTTTTATCTTTTATTACAGCATCTATTGCTACATTAGGAAGTTTATTCTTTTCTGAAATAATGGAGTTTATACCTTGTTCAATGTGTTGGTATCAAAGAATATTTATGTATCCATTGGTACTTATATTTTTAGTAAATATGTTATATCCTGATGATAAAATTGTTAAATATGCTATGCCTATAGTTTTAATTGGCTGGGCTTTTTCTATCTATCATAATTTATTAATGTTTGATATAATTCCAGAGAGTATTGTTCCTTGTGTACAAGGTGTTCCATGTTCTACTGAATACATAAATTGGTTTGGTTTTATCACTATTCCATTTCTTTCTTTTCTTGCATATTCTATTATTTTGATTTTATTATTAATTATTAAAAAAGGAATTTCTTCAAATGAAAAATAAAAAAATAGTTGTTATATCTTTAATTATACTTGTACTTGGTTTTATAATTGGTACTTATGCTTATAAAAATAATGAGACAAAAAAAATAGCAAATATTGCTACAAGTGACACAGGTGCTCCTTTTACAAGAAGTCATTCTCCAAAATTTGGAGAAAATAAAAAAGGTGTTATTGTTGTAGAGTTTTTAGACCCTGAATGTGAATCTTGTGCAGCTTTCCATCCAATTATGAAAAAAGTGTATAAAGAAAATTATGAAGATATTACATTAGTTTTAAGATATCTACCAAATCATAGGAATTCAAGATTTGTTGTAAAATTACTTGAAGCTTCAAGATTACAAAATAAATATAACGAAGCTTTAGAAATTATATTTACAACTCAAGATAAATGGGCATCACATAGTGATCCTAAACCTGAACTATTATGGACTTATTTAAGTCAAATTGATGGTTTAGATATGAAAAAAGTTAAAGAAGATATGAATAATCCTTTATTTGATAAAATGATGGATATAGATTCTCAAGATGGAACAGTTTTGGGTGTAAGAGGAACTCCTACAATATTCGTAAACGGAAGAAGATTAGCTGTTTTATCTTATGCAACATTGACTGAGTTAATTGAATCTGAGATATATAAATAGTTTAATTTTGTAGCAGATTTTTAAAATAGGTATAAATTAGAACTTATACCTATTTTATATAGATAAAATATTAAGAAAAATAATGTATACTATGTATTAAATATATGAAGTAGAACTAAAAAGGAATTTTAATGTCATTTCTAGAAAAAATTAGTGAGTTTTTTGCCTTAGCAAAACAGGTAAATTTTGATATTGCACAAATTTATGCTCAAGATCCAAATGGTGTATATGCTACAATTTTAGTAGTATTAGTAATTGTACTAATGATTGTGTTTTTTATAAGAAGATCAATAAAAATATCTTCAGCTGTAAAATTAGTATCAAATATACAAAACTTAAATGATTTTGATGAATATGACACGAAATTAACAAAATTAGCAACAGAATTACCTAAAAGAGGTCTAAAATTAGCAAATAGTATTAATTCTCAAAAAAATGATTTATTACAAAGAGAATTAAATCTTTTAAAAGATTTTGATATCAAAGATAAAATCAATAAATATAGACAAATTTCTTCTCAATATGCACTTATTGCAAAAAACTCTAAAAAATATAAAATGAATGAATTAACATCTTTTTATGATGAGAAATCTAAAACTTTATTAGATGATAATCTAGCTTTTGAAATCAATGAATATAGTAAAAATACAAATTTTAATGAAAATGATGTTGAATTTGTAAATAGTATTGTTTCTTATGCAAATACTAGAAATGAACCAGAAGTAATTTTAAATCCTTTAATTAAAGAAATTAATAGATTTTCTTATTCTTATAATTTAGATTTATTCAAATTTACAAGAGCTTTAGATGAGGATAAATCACTTCAAGTATATAAAAACTGTAATGAAAAATTAAATCAAGCATTATCAAGTCAAGAAAATAGAATTTCAAATGTGATTCTATCTTATATGTTAAAAAATGATGAAAAACAAAGAGTTTATGATTATATTACTAATCTTAAATCAGCTATATATTTACAAGATTTATATTATGCATATTTTGCAAAAACGGAAGATATTGATTTAGATTTAGCATTTGTTGCAAATGAAACAAAAATATCATCTGATTATTCAGAGCATATTAACTGTATAATTACAGATAATTGGA
Organism: Poseidonibacter antarcticus; assembly: GCF_003667345.1. Classification (NCBI taxonomy): domain Bacteria; kingdom Pseudomonadati; phylum Campylobacterota; class Epsilonproteobacteria; order Campylobacterales; family Arcobacteraceae; genus Poseidonibacter; species Poseidonibacter antarcticus. The sequence goes on along the minus strand of NZ_RCWF01000001.1, from coordinate 317,033 downwards.
GAAATTTAAAGCTTATTAATTATGTTATTAAATCACCAAGAGTTCTTAATGCAATAGGACATATTAGTTATAGAAGTGTTCTTGAGCGAATTGAGCGATTAGAAAAAGATGAAGAAACAAATTCAATTATTACAGAAGCACTTGAAACTGCAAAACGTGCAGAAGAAATTGCACTAGAAGCTAAAGAATTAGCAAAACAAAAATAAATATAAGGTGTTAATACACCTTATGTAAAAAAGATAATTTAATGGACACACTAACACTTATTTTAATATTCATAGTATTTTTTGGTATTTTTTTATTTATTAATTTTAATAAAAAAAAGAATATTAAACCTCCTACTGTAAAAAAAGAGGAATTAATACAGTCATATAGAAATGAAATGAAAGTACTTTTAAAAAAGTATGAAAATGATAAAAAGACACAAACAAGAGAAAAGATTAAACTTCTAAAAAAAATAAATCAAGACTTATCAATGAATTTATTTTTTGAAAAAGAAGAAGCTACAAAACTTTTAAAAGAGCTCTCAAGTTTAAGTTAATATCATTTATGATTTATTAACTTATATTTACTATAATCTCAAATAATAAAACTAAACATAATAGGATAAACATGAATACAAAATATTTTTTTGCTACTTTAATTACATCACTTTTTTTATTTACAGGATGTGATTCTAAATCAGAAATTGATGAAAGTTTAATCGCAAATACTGAAAATAATAATCCAATAATTGAAGAATTTAAAGCTAAAACATTTAAATTAACTACTACAGATGGTAAAACTATTGAACTTACAACTACAAAAAATGGCTTAGATTTTAAAGATTTTAAAGGTAAAAAAGCAGTTTTAGTTGATGTGTTTGCAACTTGGTGTCCACCTTGTATTAAAGGTCTTCCAGTTTTAAAAGAAGTAAGAGAGAAATATAAAGATGATTTTGAAATTGTTTCAGTATTGTTTGAAAAAGAGGAAGATAAACCTAAATCTGAAGTATTGGAATTTATAAAAAAACATTCAATTACTTATCCTATTACACTTGGTGAAGAAAATTTTGAATTAGCAAAAGAATTAGGTAATGTTCAAAAAATTCCTGAGTTATTTTTATATTCAAAAGATGGAACTTTTATTAAAAAATTCATAGGTGAATCTGATGTAGAAGAGTATGAAAAATATATTGATATAGCAATAGGAAAGAAATAAATTTGAGATATGAAAACATTAGTTCATTTATTGTAATGGACATTGTGCGAGAAGCACAAAAGTATGAAGATACAATACATTTTGAAATAGGTCAACCAGATTTAAATCCAAGTCCAAAGGTTAAAAAGGCACTTCAAAAAGCAGTAGAAAATGATAAATTTTCATATACAGAAAGTTTAGGTTTATTAGAGCTTAGAAATAAAATATCTATAATGTATAAAGAAAATTACAATGTAGATGTTGAACCTTCGAGAATATTACTAACTCCTGGGACTTCTGGAGCTTTTTTAGTAGCTTATACATTAACTTTAAAATATAAGCAAAGTTTAGGTTTAAGTGATCCTTCATATCCTTGTTATAAAAACTTTGCAAATATGCTAGATATAAATCCTTGTTTTATGAATATTGATAAATCAACAAATTATGAATTAACTGTAAATCACTTAGAAAAGCAAGATATACAAGCCCTTCAAATTTCTTCGCCTTCAAATCCTACAGGGAACTTATATTCAAAGAAAAACCTAAAAGAAATAATCACTTATTGTAAAAATAAAAAAATATCTTTTATTTCTGATGAGCTTTATCATGGATTAACATATGAAGAAAATGCACATACAGCTTTGGAGTTTAGTGATGATGTCTTTGTTATAAATGGTTTTTCAAAATATTATTGTATGCCAGGTATGAGGTTAGGGTGGATTATAGTTCCTAAAAACTTATCAAGAGAAGCTGAAAAAATTGCTCAAAATATTTTTATTTCAGCACCAACACTTTCTCAATACGCAGCCTTAGAAGCTTTTGATAAAGAGTACTTAGACGAGATAAAAAATACTTTTAAAGAACGTAGAGATTATTTATATGATGAATTAAGTAGTATTTTCCAAATTGATGCAAAACCTGATGGCGCATTTTATCTTTGGGCAAATATTTCAAAATATAGTGATGATAGTTTTGCCTTTGCAAAAGAACTTTTAGAAAATATTCACGTAGCAACAACACCTGGGGTTGATTTTGGTTCTAATAAAACCAATCAATATATAAGATTTGCATATACAAGAGACATAAAACATATGCAAGAGGGTATTAAAAGGTTAAAAGAGTATTTGAGTAAATGAGAAAATTCATATTATTTGACAATGATGGTGTACTAGTTGAGACTGAACCTTTATATTTTGAAGCAAATGTAAAAGCTTTAAAAGAGTTAGGAATTACACTTACTTTTGAGCGATATATGAAAATTATGGCAAGAGGTGGAACTGCTTGGGAAGTAGCAATTGAAGCTGGAATCACAAAAGATGTAATAGATAAGAAAAGATTTCAAAGAGATATTTATTACCAAGAATTAATCAAAACTAGAAATACTGCAATTCCAAATGTAAAAGAAATATTAAAAGAATTATCACAAAACTATAAAATGGCAATTATTACAACATCAAGAAGAGTTGATTTTGAATTAATTCATAAAAATACAGGTATTACAGAGTTTATGGAGTTTATTTTATGTGTAGAAGATTACGAAAGAGCAAAACCACATCCAGATCCTTATTTAGCTGGTTTAAATAGGTTTAAAGCCTTAAAAGAGGAAACAATAGTAGTTGAAGATTCACAACGAGGTTTAACATCAGCATTTAATGCAGGAATTGATTGTGTTGTAGTTAAAAATGAATTTACATTAACTCATAATTTTTCAAAAGCAAAATATAAAATAGAAAGTCTAAAAGAGTTAAATACTATTCTTTAGTCTTTTGCTCTTACAAAACCATAACTTTCTTCATCTTCAAAACAGCCAATCTGGCATTTTGTTACTTTAAAATCTGAATTTTTAATAGTAGAGCCAATTTTATTAATAGATTGATTTCTTTCTTGTGCTATTTTCCATGCAACTTTACATTCAATTTTAGGATTTTCATTACGCATTTTTAACATATCATAAATTTCATCATTTATTTCTGTAAATTCAAGATTTCCAAATACACCGAGTTCACAATTTGTGATTTTTATATTCATTTCACGAGTAATTTGTGCAATATCTCTAGGTTTCATCCCAATTAATTTAGCAACTTTAAAAGCTTTTACACATGATAATGCACCATTTTCATCTAGGTTAGTTAAAATTAAGTTTGTTTGTGTTGAATCTAATTTAATCATTAATTTTTATGGCCTTTAAAAAAATAGAGTGAAAGGAGAAGACACTCTATTTATTAACTTGTATATTTGTAGGAGAATTCAAATCGAAAATTATTTTATTTATTAGGACCGTGTAACCTAACTCATAAAAGTATTATAAAATGTTTATATTAACCTTTTTTAAATAAAAAGTTAACCATTAGTAAATAGGTTGAATTCTATCCTATTTACTTATTTTATTAAAAGGTTTAAATATCATAATTAATCTTGGAAGAAGAAGTAAATCAGCAGCTAAAATAATAGTCATTACTGCAACTGTTAATAATCCAAAATAAATTGTAGGAATTAGATTTGATAAAACTAATATAGAAAAACCTACAATAATTACTAATGAAGTATAATACATAGCATAACCAATACTTTTATGTGATCTTTTCATTGCTTCTAAATAATTATGATCAAACTTATATTCTTCTTTAAATCTATGAATATAATGGATTGTATCGTCAACACCAATTCCTATAGAAATTGCAGCAATTGTAATAGTCATAATATCTAAAGGAATATGTAACCAACCCATAATTCCAAAAATTGAAGAAATAGGAATAACATTTACAATTAGTGCAATTAATGCTATTTTAATAGATCTAAATAAAATTAAAAACATTATGAAAAGAATAATTATTACAAAACCTAATGTTGAGATTTGAGAATCAAATAATGACTGTAGCATATTGTTGTATAAAACCATAAAGTTTGATAGTTGATATGTTGTTTCTTTATTTTCTATAACATCACGTAAATCTTTTTTTATTTTATTAATTAATTCATTTCTTCTTAAATTAGGATTTGAATCAATTATTCTCATGGTAATTCTAGCTTCATTAGAATCAATATTAATATATGGTGCTAAAATTAAATCTTTATATTGTTCTGGAAGTTCTTTATATAAAAGTGCTAATGTAATACCATCTAATTCTTTGTTATTATTTAAAAGTTTTCCAACTTTTAAAATAGAAGCTAAGGATTGAACTTTTCCAACTTCTTCTAAAGAATCTAAATAGTTATGAACTTTGCTAATGGTCTTCATTTTATCTTGAGAAAACCAATATTGTTTATCATTTTCACTTTCTTGATATTCATCTTCAAAATCATCAAATTCATCATCTTCGAGATTTTCATCTAAAACTTTAGTTTTTATGTCTTCCTCATAATTTTTAAATTTTATAATTACATCTAAAGGTGTAGTCCCACCTAAATTTTCATCAATTACTTTCATTCCTTTATAAATGTCAGTACTTTGTTTAAAATAGTTAATAAAACTGTTTTCAACTAATAATTGTGAAGCGCCCGAAAGGGAAAATATAATAACAATTAAAGAACCTAGTAAAATAGATTTTCCTCTATGTTCAACTAAATTTGAAGCTTTTGAAATTAATGAGAATCTAGAATTTATTTTTTTCTCATGTTCATCTTTTTTCTTTAACATTATCATAATAATAGGAAATACTAAAAAAGAAATAATAAGAGAAATTGCAATACCTGTACTCATCATTAAACCTAAGTTTTTGACAGGTTGTATGCTTGATAAAACTAATGATATAAAACCTGTAATAGTAGTAATAATTGCAAAAAATGAAGGATTCATTTTAGATAGAACAGTATTTATCACTAATTTATACTGATTTGCATTTTTATATTTAACATTTAATTCTCTATATCGCACAATTAAATGAAGAACAATAGATATTGTAATAATAAGCTGTAAGGCTATAAAGTTTGAAGAAATTACAGTAACTTCCCAATTAAATAGACCTAAGACTCCTGCTGTTGAGACTACTGATAAAAGACATATAACAAGAGGTAATACAATCCATCTTAAATGTCTAAAAATATACCATAAAATGAATATAAGTAAAAATACTAATGTTGAACCATAAATTAATAAATCACTTCGTACAAAAGCTACAATATCATTTGCTATCATATTTATCCCACCAAGGAAAATAGATGCGTTTTGATTATCATATTTATGAATTATTGTTCTAATGTTCTTAATTTCATTAGCTTCTTTTTTTCTTATTATATCTCTATAATTTTTAAACTCAATTATCGTTTTATTTAAGAGCACTAACTCTTTATTTGTAATAGTATTTGCTCTTTTTTTAGTTAATAAACTATTTCTTTTATCTAAAAGTTCAGAATATTTTGTGTCATTTTTTAGATGTAGCATCATAGCAGTAGTTTTAAAATCAGGACTTACTAAATTATTAGAATAAAGTTCAGATGTTAAAAGCTCTTTTTTTACTAAAGCTAAATCATATTTTTTAGTACTTAAAGTTTCAACCCCTTTTACTAAATCAGCAATTGGACGAATTGGAGATTGAACTAAAGGGACATTTAAAATAGAAGTAATACTCTCAATATTTTCCACTTTTAGTAGGTCATCTGATAGCTTTTTCAATCCATCTAAGCTTTCTTTTGAGAGTAGGTCACTTTTTGGTGAATACGTTACAACTAGAAAATTTGGATTATAAAATCTCTTATTTACTTCTCGAGAAAATTTTAAATCTTTATCATTATCTAAAAGTAATGTTTCAGCAGATGCATCAATTTCAAGTTTTGTTGCATAGTATCCTAAAACAGAAATACTAGTAAATAATACAAGTAATACTGCAATAGGAAATTTTAAGATTATATTATCATATATTTTTTTTATCATTTAGTTTTTTTCATTTGCTTCTTTTAATGTCTCTAACATTTCATCAAAAGTTTTTTCTTTTAGTAAACCAGAAAATTGTTTTCTATATGTTTGAATTATACTAACACCTATTAAATCAACATCATAAATAAACCATTCATTTGTTTTTCTGTTCTTGTAAAAATTATAGTTTATCTCATAAGTATCATCTTCTCCTAATAATTCAGTTACTAATTGTAGTCTAGTTCTTTTATATGTTATTAACTCAATGATTTTTACCTGCTGGTCTGTATATAATTCAAGTTTACCAATATATGAATTTTTTAATTTTCTTTCAAATACTTTTACAAACTCTTCTCTTTTTTCTTTTGAAATAGATTTCCAAGTTTTTTTACCTAAGGCAATTTTTGACATTGTATTATAATCAAATACGGAATCTATAATCTCAACAATTTTTTCACCTTTTTGATCTTTTTGTATATTTTTATCTTTTAAAACGAGTAAAATTGCATTAATTTTATTTCCCATTTCTTCTTTTAAATTGTCTTTTTTTAGTGCATTTGCTGATGTTATTGCAAAAGTAATTAATAGTAATATCTTGAATATATTTTTTAATCTCATTGTTATTCCTCAATTTGTTTTTTTCTAGCTTGGTTGTAAATATCTCTTAAAAACGGATATAAATCTAAAGCATCTTTTCTTATATTTTCATATTGTCCCAATCTTAGTGATGTTGAATTTATAGTTTTTTCTGTTGTAATTCCTATATTCTCTAATGAATTATTAGGAATTTTATATTGTATATCACTTGAACCAGTTGTTGTTAATGGATTTATATATGAATCAGCAGCTAAGCCAATCATATCTCTTAAATTTGATGGTCCTAATAGTGGTAATACTACATGAAAACCTTCCCCTAGACCATAAAAACCTAATGTTTGTCCAAAATCTTCATTATGCTCATTCCAACCTAATTCATCTTTTGCTGGGTCCATAAATCCTAATAAACCAAAAGTAGAATTTATTAAAAATCTTCCTAATTCTTCAGTAGAATTTGCAAACTTTAATTGTAATAAATTATTTGTAAATCTTAATGGAAACAGTAAATTACTAAAAAAATTGGAAATCCCAATTCTTACTGTTTGTGGTAGAACATATGTATATCCTGTAGCAATTGGGTCTAGAGCATAAATATAAACTTTATCATTAAAAGAAGTCATTACTCGATTGTATCCACTTAAAGGATCGAATATTTCAACTTTTTCATCTTCAAACTCATCTTCAAACTCATCCCCAAAATCATCAGAATCTAAAGCTTTAGATTGTTTAGTTTCTTGTGCAACTTTTATATTATTTTGATTGTTTTTATTTGCATTTATAGCTTCTTTAACAGCGCAGGCGTTAAAAAATAAAGCTAGTGAAATAATTAGAATAATATTTTTCAAACTTTTCCTTCTTAATATTTTTTGTATTATATAGGAAAAATGTGAAAACAATGTTTAAGTATGTTTTATGGCTTTTTTAATTGATTTAATACAAATATAGCATTAAGTGGATCTACTTGAATACCATTAATTCTAAAAGCAAAATGTAAATGAGGACCTGTTATTCTTCCTGTACTTCCACTAAGACCTAAAACTTGACCTTTTTTTATAAAATCACCTTCTTTAAAGTTCATTTTACTTAAGTGATAATAACAAGAATAAACACCAAAACCATGATCAATTACAATAGAATTACCAGCATAAAATCTATTTTGCGCAATTCGTACAATACCAGAGTTAGAAGCAATGATTTTAGTTCCATTAGCAGCTCTAAAATCTGTACCGCCATGATATGATTTTAATTGTCCATTATATACTCGTTTTGTTCCAAATGCACTAGTTATTTTAGTGTTTAAAGGATAAATAAAATCCTCATTCCATAATATTTCTTGTGTTTTGCTATTATAAACCTTCATAGCTTGCGTGTACTCTTTTTTTGTTCTTGCTACTCTTGCAGGATTTGGTTTAAGTTTATTACTTGAAACATTGATAACTTCACTTTTGTATTTTCCATCAATAACTTTTAATTTTAAACCTTTAAAGACTCTTTTATTATTTTCAATATATGAAACAATTACTTTATAATCTTTCCTTTTTTGATAATAAGAAATTGGAACTAGTGCAGAATAAGTATTTTTTTTAAATTTATTTTTAAAAAAATCTATATTTTGTTTATCAAATGTAAGTTTGACATCGGATATATTTTTTTTGTTGATTTCCACTAAAACAGTATTTGCATTTTTTACAATATTTTGACTTATATTTAATGCAAATAAATTGTAAATTAGAATTAGTAGTATTATTAATATTCTTTTCATAAATTAATATTATCCAAAAATATTTAAGGATTAGTTTTAGTAACTTATTTATCTATTATTACAATCGTGATATAATTCAAATAAAATTTGAAAAATAAACTATTGGAGTTATAATGGGTAGAGCCTTTGAATATAGAAAAGCGTCAAAATTAAAAAGATGGGGAGCAATGTCAAGATTGTTTCCTAAATTAGCAAAAGCTATTGAAATGGCAGCAAAAGCTGGTGTTCCAGATCCTGAAATGAATGCAGCACTTAGAACAGCAATTTTAAATGCAAAATCAGAAAATATGCCAAAAACAAATATTGAAGCTGCTATTAAAAGAGCAAGTGGAAAAGATTCTCTTAACTATACAGATGTTAACTTTGAAGGAAAAGGTCCTCATGGTGCATTGATTTTTGTAGAAACTGCTACAGATAACAATACAAGAACAGTTGCAAATGTTAAAATGTATTTTAATAAAAATGGTGGTTCATTAGCACCAACTGGTTCTTTAGAATTTATGTTTGATAGAAAAGCACTTTTTGAATTTAATAAAACTGAAGATATGGATTTAGAAGAGTTAGAATTAGAACTTATTGATGCTGGACTTGAAGAAATAGAAGAAGAAGATGGAATTGTACTTGTAACAGCTGATTATAAAGATTTTGGTACATTAAATCATGCATTTGAAGAAATGGGTATTGAACTTACTAAAGCTAAATTAGAAAGAATATCTAATAATCCTCAAGAATTTACAGAAGAACAACAAGAAGAAGTTGGAAAGTTATTAGAAAAACTTGAAGATGATGATGATGTTCAAGCTGTTTATACAAATATGATATAAACTTTTTTTAGTTGAAATCAATCAAATTGATTTCAACTAAATTTTAAATATTACTTATTTAATGTTTTCTCAAAATCTTCTAGAACTTTTAAATTATAGTCTTTTACAATATTATTTAATCTAAAACCATCTATTATCCATAAAATAAATAAACCTAATAAAATTAAATATCCAATAAATATAATAGTAGAGATAATTCCAATTATTCCTAAAACTAAATATATCCACCAATAACTTTGTTTTGTGTATAGTCTATGCATTCCAAAAATACCTAAAAACCACCATAAAAGATAAGCTAAGAGTACACTTAATTGTTGTGTTTTTATTTTTTCTAATTGAAGATTATCCATTATTAGTTCCTTTAATTTTAGCAATAGTATTTTTTATATTTTGAATTCTTGTTGATGAACTAGGGTGAGTTGAAAAGAATTCGTTTTGAGATTCTTTACCTTCACTCATATTTTTCCAAAACTTTAATGCTTCATTTGGATTATAACCAGCTTTTACCATTAAATAGATACCAATTTCATCAGCTTCACTTTCTTGTAATCTTCCATAAGGAAGCATAACACCTAATTGAGTTCCTACTCCATATGCTTGATTAAATGTATTTGTATATTCAGGAGCAGTAGCAGAAAGTACAACATTTCCAAGTAATTGGATTCCTTGTTGAACTTTTGCTGAACTCATTCTCTCAGCACCATGGCGAGCAAGTGCATGAGCTACTTCGTGAGACATTACAGTAGCTAATTGAGCATCATTTTTAGCTGCTTTTAAAATTCCTGTATAAACAACTACTTTTCCTCCAGGAAGACAAAAAGCATTCATAGCTTCATTTTCAACTAGATTAAATTCCCATTTAAAATCAGGTCTATTTGCTGCTTTTGCAATTTTCTCTCCAATAACTTTTACTCTTCTTGAATCATAGGTATTATTTATAACTTTTGCTTGAGATAATGCTTGTTTATATGAACTTTCCCCTAGAGCTAATTCTTCTTGTGCTGACATAAAAATCATTTGTGACCTATTTGTATAAGGTGTTTTATGCGTACATCCTAGAATTATAAATAATGTACTAATTATTAAAACAATATTTCTTAATTCTTTCATAATATTTTTCCTATCTTAATTATTATTTTGCTTATTGTATCTAATTATAGTATTAGCTACAATTAATAAAAGCTAGAGATAATTACAAATATTGTATCCTTACAAAAAATTATTATAAAGAATAAAAATGAAATATACAAAATTAAGAGTAATCAATGCAAGCTAAACGAGGAAATATAAACGGAGTTATTACTATTTTATTATATTCTTCTCTTGCACTTTTTTCTATTTTTACAACAAATATTCCAGCATTTGAGTTAACATCAATGGCCTTTTTTGTTGCATCTTTTGTAGGACTTGCGATATTAAAGAAACAAAAAGTACATGTAAAACAATTATTTAAAATTCCTGCTAAAGCTTGGATTATTGGAATAAGTGGATTATTTGGTTATCACTTCTTTTACTTTTTGGCAATTAAAAATGCTCCTGCTGTTGAAGCTAATTTAATAAATTATTTATGGCCATTATTAATAGTGATTTTTTCATCTTTTTTACCAAATGAAAAATTAAGATGGTTTCATATTCTAGGTGCAATATTAGGATTAATAGGTGCATTTCTTTTGGTTTCAAAAGGTGGAAGTTTTTCTTTTGAAACACAATATATGTGGGGATATATATTTGCTGTAACTTCAGCTTTAATATGGGCATCTTATTCTGTTATTTCAAGAACACTATCACATATTCCAACTTTTGCAGTTACTGGTTTTTGTATAGCTACATCAATATTAGCAGGAATTTGTCATTTTATATTTGAAACTACTGTTATTCCTAATAGTACAGAATTATTTGGAATATTGATGTTGGGACTAGGACCTGTTGGTGGGGCTTTTTATTTATGGGATTATGCTGTTAAAAATGCAGATATTAAACTACTTGGCTCAATATCATATTTTACACCGCTTTTATCTACACTTTTACTTGTAGTATTAGGATATGCAGAATTTACAACAGCTGTAACATTGGCTTGTATATTTATTATTGTAGGTTCTTTTATAAGTTCAGCACAATATTTAAAAGCAATAAAAAACTTCTTTTTTAAGAAATAAGGACATTAGAAATAATGCAAGAGATAATCGAAATAAACGATATAAGCGATGTAAGAATAAAAGAGTTTATCTCTTTGAGAAAATCTTTAGTTGATGAAAATCAAGTTGTAGTTGAGAGTAAAAATGTATTCAAAAAGCTTTTTTCAACAAATATTAAAATACATAAAGTTTTTACTACGCTTGAGCATTTAGATTTTTTAAAACAAAATTGTAAAGATATTGATTTTCCAATATTCACAGCAAATAATGAGGTAATGAAAGAGATAGTAGGGCATAAAATCCATCAAGGAATGTTAGCTTTAATAGATAAACCAAAATATATAAATTTTGAAGATATAAAAGGAAATGTAGTTGTTCTAAATGGACTTACATCTCCTGAAAATGTAGGTTCAATTGTACGTTCTTGTGCAGCTTTTAATATTAATACTTTAATTATTGATGAAAAAACTTGCTCACCATTTATACGAAGATGTATTAGAGTCTCAACTGGAAATTTATTTAATATAAAAGTATATAAAACGAATACTTTAGTAAGTGATTTAATAAAACTTCAAACTCATGGATATAAAGTACTAACAACTGCAAATCATGAAAATGCAATATCTTTACACAAATTTGAATTCCCAAAAAAATCAGCAATTGTAATAGGAAGTGAGGGATTTGGAGCGCAGCAAGAAGTTATTGATTTATCTGATGAAATTTTAAAAATTGATATTAGTGAAGAAGTTACAAGCTTAAATGCAGCAATAGCTGCATCTATTGTATTTTTTCAGATGGCTAAGTCTTAGATTTTTAAATCTAAGACTTAAATCTGATAATCATTAGGATTATCTTGCCATTCAAAAATAAAACACATTGGTAACTTATTCTTTTTATTCAAAATAATTGCAGTTATAATTCCTGAACCCATAATTGAAATGATTGCAAGTGCTGAAGCAAAAGCAAGAGTTGAAAGTCCTGTTAATCCTTGTCCAACTGTACAACCAATTGATAAAACACCACCTGTTCCCATAAGTGCTCCACCTATCATATTATATTTTGTTCTATTAATATTTTGTGCTGCTGTACATCCAAAGCTGTATTTTTTATTTATAAATGACATTATAAATGTTCCTAGTAAAACTCCTATAACTATTGAAATAGGGAATGATAATTCATTTACTTGATAAAACATAAATAATTCAAGAGATTTAGCAGTTGGATAAACAAAAGTTATTCCTTCTAGTGGAATAATTCTTTCCATACTTTCTTCACCAATAACTCCTGTAATTAACCAAGCAAGAGAAATTAAAATACCAATAACAACACCATCCCAAAGAGAAAATATTCTTTTAATTTTTTTAATTAAATATAATAAAAGAGCAAAAAGTACAGCTAAAACTACATATATATTCATTTGAACATTTTGGATATAAGATGATAAATGTATTAGTGTTTCATTATTAGTAATTGGACTAAATACATCATATAATAAACCTTTTGTAGTTGCATATGCAAAAATTGCTATAAAAATAATAGTTATTAAAGAGTTTGAATCACCTTGTGCAAATTTGATTAATTGTCTATTTCCACAACCATCTGCTAACATCATACCAGTACCAAATAAAATACCACCAAATATAATGACAAAATAGTTTATATCTTCTTTGAAGAAGTTAGTATCTGTTAAATCAATATCAAAATAACTTGATATAAATGTACTTGCAATAATTGCAACAATCATTGCCATTACAACAGAAGAAGCTCTTTTTGTAGATTTTGTAAGCATATAATCTTTTATTGAACCACTAAAACAAAATTGTTGTTTTTGTGCTACCATCCCAAAAGTAGTCCCAAGTAGTAAAGCTAGAAGATTAACTGTTTCGAATATTTCTAATTCAAACATATTATTTATCTATTCTCATTTCTTCTAAAACTTCTAAAATTTCTATTGCATCATCTTCTTTTAAGTTATTATTCTCAATATCAAGAAGAACTTCATCAAAATATAGTTTAATATCTTCCATATATTTTAATTCGTCTTTATCTTCTTTTGTACTTTTTTTACCTTCAACAATATCTAATAATTCATCGATATTCTCATCTAGTTCTGCTAAAACATCTTCTTTTAATAGTTTTTCAAGTTCTTGAATTTTGTTCATAAGTATTCCTATTTTTCTTGAAAGTATATCAAAATAAAATAAGAAAAATTAATTAATTACATAAATACCATTAAATTCTACACATATTTGATTGTCTTGAATAATCTTTGATTCTATTTTTATAGAAGCACTTCCTTTTCTTTGAATCTTTTCTTTTACAATTAATATTTCTTCAAGACTTGGTTTCTTTGTATAACAGATAATATCTTTACTTACTGGTTTTAAATACGAGTTTTCATTTTTAATAACAACGATATTTTTATTATCTATATTCAACTCTTTTGATATTAACCAACACATACACCAGCTTGAAATAATAGTTATAGTACTTAAACTTCCACCAAATGCTGTACCTTTATCATTTATATTAATAGATAAAGGGGCAGTTGTAATAAGTTCTTTATCATTATACTTATGTATTTTTAATTTCATTAAGTTCGTTAGTGGTATTTCATTATGTAACTTTTTTTCTAATTGTTTAATCAAAATCATCCTTTGTAGATATTTAAATTAAATTATAATATTACAAAGCTTTGAATTACACAATTGTATAGCGAACAGAAATTGTACAAAATAAGAATATAGTTTATTTACAGTAGTGTGAAAATAAAAATAGTCATAATATATTAGATAAAAAGATGTATTCCTAGAGCTTATACTAGCTATTCTTAGTCAATATTTATTTTTGTAAGATATTTGTGTAACTTTTGTTTACATAAATAAAAACTGTACATCTCTTTACAATAATTGTACATACTTATTTTGAGCATTGTGGTATAATCATTCCATAAATTAAATCAAATTAGGAGACATTATAATATGAGTTTATTAGTTAATTATAAAGCGCATACAGAAGAAAGACAAAATGAAGGTGGACTACCTCCATTAGCTTTAACTGCTGAGCAAACTGCTGAGTTAGTTGAATTATTAAAAGCTGATCCAGTTAAAGAAGCAGATTATTGTTTAGATTTATTCAATAATAAAATCAATCCAGGTGTTGATGATGCTGCTTATGTAAAAGCTGCATTTCTAAATGACATTGTTCAAGGAAATGTTACATGTTCAGTAATTTCAAAAGCTGAAGCTGTAAGAATTTTAGGAACAATGATGGGTGGATTTAATGTTACTCCATTAATCGAAGCACTTAAAATTGATGAAGTTGCAGAAGCAGCTGCAACTGAATTAAAAAATACTATTTTAGTATATGATGCATTTAATGATGTTAAAGATTTAATGGATGCTGGAAATGCTAAAGCAAAAGAAGTTATTGAGTCTTGGGCAAATGCAGAATGGTTTACTAATAAACCTGCATTAGAAGAAGAAATTACTTTAACAGTTTATAAAATTCCTGGTGAAACAAATACAGATGATTTATCTCCTGCAACTGTTGCATTTACTAGATCAGATATTCCTTTACATGCAACTGCAATGTTACAATCAAGAATGGAAAATCCATTAGAAACAATGGAAGAACTTAAAGCTAAAGGTAATCCATTAGCATATGTTGGTGATGTTGTTGGTACTGGTTCATCTAGAAAATCTGGAATTAACTCAGTTCAATGGCACATGGGTAGAGATATCCCTGGTGTTCCAAATAAAAGAACTGGTGGTGTTGTTATTGGTTCTATTATTGCTCCAATTTTCTTCAATACTGCAGAAGATTCAGGATGTTTACCAATTGAAGCTTCTGTTGATGCTTTAGAAACTGGTGATGTTATTACTTTAAAACCATATGCTGGTGAAATCATTAAAGATGGTAAAACTGTTTCTGAGTTCGATTTAGCTCCAAATACATTAACAGATGAAATGAGAGCAGGTGGAAGAATTCCATTAATTATTGGTAAAGGTCTTACTGTAAAAGCAAGAGAAACTTTAGGATTAGAACCTACTACTGCATTTATAGCTCCTACACAACCTGCTGATAATGGTAAAGGATTTACTCAAGCACAAAAAATGGTTGGACGAGCGTGTGGTATTGAAGGTGTTAAACCTGGTATGTATGTTGAACCAATTGCTACAACTGTTGGATCACAAGATACAACTGGACCAATGACTAGAGATGAGATTAAAGAATTAGCAGCATTATCATTTGGTGCTGATATGGTTATGCAATCATTCTGTCATACAGCAGCTTATCCAAAACCTGCAGATATTAAATTAAGACATACTTTACCTGAATTTATTTCTTCAAGAGGTGGAGTTACATTAAGACCAGGTGATGGTGTTATTCACTCATGGTTAAATAGATTATGTTTACCAGATACTGTTGGTACTGGTGGAGATTCTCATACAAGATTCCCAATTGGTATTTCATTCCCAGCTGGTTCTGGTCTTATCGCATTCGCAGCTGTAACAGGTGCTATGCCTTTAACTATGCCTGAATCTGTTTTAGTTAAATTCAAAGGTGAAATGCAACCAGGAATTACTTTAAGAGATTTAGTTAATGCTATTCCTTACCAAGCTATTCAAGATGGTTTATTAACTGTTGAGAAAAAAGGTAAAAAAAATGTATTCGCTGGAACAATTATTGAAATTCAAGGTTTACCAGACTTAAAAGTTGAACAAGCATTCGAATTATCAGATTCAGCAGCAGAAAGATCAGCAGCAGCTTGTTCTGTTCAATTAGATAAAGAACCAATTATTGAGTACTTATCTTCAAATATTGCTTTAATCGAAAAAATGATTGAAGAAGGTTATGAAGATGCTAGAACACTTCAAAGAAGAGCTGATAAAATGAGAGAATGGATTGCTAATCCTGAATTAATTACTCCAGATGCAGATGCTCAATATTCTGCAACTATTGAAATTGATTTAAATACAATTACTGAGCCAATCTTAGCTTGTCCAAATGATCCAGATGATGTTGATACATTAACTAACATTTTAGCTGATGATAAAAGAATTAAAAATATTGATGAAGTATTTGTAGGTTCTTGTATGACTAATATCGGATTATTCAGAGCTTTAGGTGAAGTACTTAAAGGTGAAGGTGAAGTTCCAACTAAATTATGGGTTGCACCACCAACAAAAATGGATAAAGAACAATTAACTGAAGAAGGGTATTACTCAATCTTTGCAGCTGCGGGTGCAAGACTTGAAATTCCTGGTTGTTCATTATGTATGGGTAACCAAGCATCAGTTTCTGAAGGTGCAGCTGTATTCTCTACATCTACAAGAAACTTTGATAATAGATTAGGAAAAGGTTCTCAAGTTTATCTTGGATCTGCTGAAGTTGCTGCAGTAACTGCACTTTTAGGTAGACTTCCAACAAAAGCTGAGTACATGGAAATTGTACCTAAGAAAATTACTGAGAAAAACAAAGAGGGTGTTTATAAATACTTAAACTTCAACCAAGTTTCTCCAGAACAATTAACAAACTTAGTTCACTCTTAAGAACTATTTCATAGATAAGTTAGGTCCTCCTAACTTATCTACGTCTTCTCCTCTTTTCCCCCACACTTTTTTTTCAATTTTTCAATTTTAACTTTCATTATTCCTTTTAAATTATTTTTTTTAAAGCTA